>NZ_JBHHJV010000007.1:0-213871 GCF_042136355.1 Peribacillus sp. Hz7 | reverse complement strand
CTAACCCGCACCCCTGATCGGGGTGGGAGACAGTGTCAGGTGGGCAGTTTGACTGGGGCGGTCGCCTCCTAAAAGGTAACGGAGGCGCCCAAAGGTTCCCTCAGAATGGTTGGAAATCATTCGTAGAGTGTAAAGGCACAAGGGAGCTTGACTGCGAGACCTACAAGTCGAGCAGGGACGAAAGTCGGGCTTAGTGATCCGGTGGTTCCGCATGGAAGGGCCATCGCTCAACGGATAAAAGCTACCCCGGGGATAACAGGCTTATCTCCCCCAAGAGTCCACATCGACGGGGAGGTTTGGCACCTCGATGTCGGCTCATCGCATCCTGGGGCTGTAGTCGGTCCCAAGGGTTGGGCTGTTCGCCCATTAAAGCGGTACGCGAGCTGGGTTCAGAACGTCGTGAGACAGTTCGGTCCCTATCCGTCGTGGGCGCAGGAAATTTGAGAGGAGCTGTCCTTAGTACGAGAGGACCGGGATGGACGCACCGCTGGTGTACCAGTTGTCTTGCCAAAGGCATCGCTGGGTAGCTATGTGCGGACGGGATAAGTGCTGAAAGCATCTAAGCATGAAGCCCCCCTCAAGATGAGATTTCCCATAGCGCAAGCTAGTAAGACCCCTGAAAGATGATCAGGTTGATAGGTCAGAGGTGGAAGTGTGGCGACACATGGAGCTGACTGATACTAATCGGTCGAGGACTTAACCAATATTTCAATGATAGTCTTTTCCTATTATCTAGTTTTGAAGGAACAATCCTTCTATACTTTGTCTGGTAATGATGGCGAAGAGGTCACACCCGTTCCCATTCCGAACACGGAAGTTAAGCTCTTCAGCGCCGATGGTAGTTGGGGGTTTCCCCCTGTGAGAGTAGGACGTTGCCAGGCAAAAACCCCAATAGGGGTTATTCTTTTGTCTAGTTTTATAGAATGGCCCCTTGGTCAAGCGGTTAAGACACCGCCCTTTCACGGCGGTAACACGGGTTCGAATCCCGTAGGGGTCACCATTTTGGAGGATTAGCTCAGCTGGGAGAGCATCTGCCTTACAAGCAGAGGGTCGGCGGTTCGATCCCGTCATCCTCCACCATTTATATGCCGGTGTAGCTCAATTGGTAGAGCAACTGACTTGTAATCAGTAGGTTGGGGGTTCAAGTCCTCTTGCCGGCACCATTTGGACGAGTCATTAGCTCAGTTGGTAGAGCATCTGACTTTTAATCAGAGGGTCGCAGGTTCGAATCCTGCATGACTCACCATATTGCGGGTGTGGCGGAATTGGCAGACGCACCAGACTTAGGATCTGGCGCCGCAAGGCGTGGGGGTTCGACTCCCTTCACCCGCATTATTATGCGGAAGTAGTTCAGTGGTAGAATACAACCTTGCCAAGGTTGGGGTCTCGGGTTTGAATCCCGTCTCCCACTCCACTTTTCGCAAAGTGCCGGGGTGGCGGAACTGGCAGACGCACAGGACTTAAAATCCTGCGGTAGGTGACTACCGTACCGGTTCGATTCCGGTCCTCGGCACCATTTTAATATGCGCCCGTAGCTCAATTGGATAGAGCGTCTGACTACGGATCAGAAGGTTATGGGTTCGACTCCTTTCGGGCGCGCCATATTTATATGCGGGAAGTAGCTCAGCTTGGTAGAGCACTTGGTTTGGGACCAAGGGGTCGCAGGTTCGAATCCTGTCTTCCCGACCATGCTACTTATTAAATGATATGGGGCCTTAGCTCAGCTGGGAGAGCGCCTGCCTTGCACGCAGG
This sequence comes from Peribacillus sp. Hz7, assembly GCF_042136355.1. Lineage (NCBI taxonomy): Bacteria > Bacillati > Bacillota > Bacilli > Caryophanales > Bacillaceae > Peribacillus > Peribacillus sp. Hz7. The sequence goes on along the minus strand of NZ_JBHHJV010000007.1, from coordinate 212,119 downwards.
AGGTCAGCGGTTCGATCCCGCTAGGCTCCACCATGATTATAACGGAGGTATACCCAAGTCCGGCTGAAGGGATCGGTCTTGAAAACCGACAGGGGGGTCAAACCCCGCGGGGGTTCGAATCCCTCTACCTCCTCCATTTTTTTCTTCATATGGTCCGGTAGTTCAGCTGGTTAGAATGCCTGCCTGTCACGCAGGAGGTCGCGGGTTCGAGTCCCGTCCGGACCGCCATTTGTTTCATTTTTTATTGTTGGGCTATAGCCAAGCGGTAAGGCAGCGGATTTTGATTCCGTCATGCGAAGGTTCGAATCCTTCTAGCCCAGTCAATGGCAGCATAGCCAAGTGGTAAGGCAGAGGTCTGCAAAACCTTTATCCCCGGTTCAAATCCGGGTGTTGCCTCCAATTTTATATGCGGGTGTAGTTTAGTGGTAAAACCTCAGCCTTCCAAGCTGATGATGAGGGTTCGATTCCCTTCACCCGCTCCAAAATGGGCCTATAGCTCAGCTGGTTAGAGCGCACGCCTGATAAGCGTGAGGTCGGTGGTTCGAGTCCACTTAGGCCCACCATTTATATTTTTTATTGTTCCGCAGTAGCTCAGTGGTAGAGCATTCGGCTGTTAACCGAACGGTCGTAGGTTCGAATCCTACCTGCGGAGCCATTTTTTTTATGTGGGGAAGTACTCAAGAGGCTGAAGAGGCGCCCCTGCTAAGGGTGTAGGTCGGGTAACCGGCGCGAGGGTTCAAATCCCTCCTTCTCCGCCATACATAGAATCATGCGCCTTTAGCTCAGCAGGATAGAGCAACGGCCTTCTAAGCCGTCGGTCAGAGGTTCGAATCCTCTAAGGCGCGTAATGGACTAATCTTCGTGATTAGTCTTTTTTAATACCCATTTGTTTGGTTGTGAAAAACTTCGCCCATCCTTTTGATTTTGGGAAAATAACCATTCAGTGCATAGTTTTTTAGGACGAAGTTAATCCCTCTTTTATTTTCCTTTTTTGTGCATAGGAAAGGGAAAATATAAACCCCGGTTTTAAAGCAGGGCTAGCCGTTAATCGTCAAATAGCTCATCCATTAAATCTTCAATTTTCTGCTTCAACTTCGCTGTTTCCTTTGTATGGATAGTGATTTTATCGCCATCGAATACAAGAACATCGCCAACAGCGGCTTCTTTTGGCAATTTAGCCTTTGGAATATCCTCCATTGTATCGTTAAATTCAACGACTGCAAGATCTCCCTCAAATCGATCAATAATTCTTTTTTTCATTATTTCACCACCGTTTTTATAAAGATTTTAGAGCTGTTTTGAAATAGCTAGAGTAATGTGATTACGTGTTAATATATTGAGTAGAAATTAAAACAAAATCGCCCGCATAGGAGCGATTTTGTTTTAGACCACTGGCAATTTAATTTGTACATTAGTTTCTTGTGATATTTCACTTTCTACACGTACTATACCGAATTGATTAGCTTTACACAGCAAAAGAGGGATACTATCTTTGACATCAATTTCAATTATTGTTTCATGAAGATGTACTTCTGCCTCGAGTAAATATTACTAAGTACAATTTTAGTAAATTAAAGAAACGTAAAGATATTAAAAATTTACATATTTATTGAAGGGCAGGTATGAAAAAAAAGCTGTCATCTTCGAACGGACGAAGTATTGACAGCCTTTTTCTATTTAGGAAATCCATTTTGAAAATTGAATGCGCTTATTCATGGTATATATAATAGGAGCTCCGATTAGCATGACGGTAAACTCTCCAACCGCTGTTGTGAACCAGCTAAGCCAGAACGGAAATCCTAGTGCAAGATGCAGTTCAAGCGCAATCATAAACATCGTGAATGTGAATACGAGAATATTAATGATCATCAACACTTTAATATTCTTAATATAACGTGAAGCAAAAATCACAATGAGTAGTGCTAGTAAGGACTGTCCAACGCCAAAAATTAAATCGTAAGCAGCCATTGAGGAAAATAAATTGGTAATAAACACCCCAGCTACAATTCCGTAAATATACTTTTTGTTGAATACAATCAAATGATTAAACAGTTCAGGAATCCGAAACTGAATTGCGGAAAAAGCAATTGGGTTAATCACAAGTGAAACAGCTACATAAAGGGCTGCTAAAATTCCATTGACTATTAATGTTCTGCTATTCATTGTTGACTCTCTCCCTAGTTTTTTATCGTGGGATGGTTTCGAACCACGTTTTTGAATGAACGCTCAATGGCTAATAGTATAGGATGTAAGCTTATTTCGTCAATAGAATAAGGGGCTAGTGTTTATTTCCATAGATAGAGCAATGATAAAGGGAATAATTCTAAGTCATTTCATTGCATATCAACAGAAAATTATGATTTCCACGATTGCTTTATTGACTTTTCTGAAATCTCAAGTATGATTTTAATCATAGTTTCTAAAAAAAGGTGAGATTATATGGTGAACATTCGGAAGGCTAAAGCAAGTGATGTAGAGGCTATTTATAGCTTGATTAATATGTATGCTCAACAAGGTCTTTTGCTCCCGCGTACCCGCGAGTCATTGTATGAAAATCTTCAGGCTATCTGCGTGGCAACTATTGATGATCAGGTTGTGGGGGCAGCGAGTCTTCATATATTAGGAAAAGATTTATCAGAGATTCGCTCGCTTGTCGTAGCTGAAGAGGCAAAGGGAAGAGGGGTAGGTAAATTACTTGTTGAACAGATTGTAGAAGAAACAAGAAAAATTGAAATTAAAAAGCTCATTTCTCTTACTTATCAGGTTACATTTTTTGAAAAATGCGGATTTCAGGTGATTCAGAAAGATGAGATGCCTCAAAAAGTGTGGAAGGACTGTTTGAATTGCAGCAAGTTCCCAACTTGTGATGAAATTGCTATGGCTATATATCTGTAAAAGAGTTGCTATTTAGTATGCTTCTTTGATTGATAAAGGAATCAATTAACAACCACCTTCGAATATTTTTGAGAGGTGGTTCTTTCGTTGTTTAGGAAGTTATAAAATGCTTAAATTGTGGATAAGCGCTTTCAGCCTCTAGTTTCTCAAGGTCGCGGCCTGCCCAGCCGATGAAGTCCAAGAGCGACTTCATCTTCTAGCTTGTAAGCAGCTATTGCAGAACAAGGCGCTTTCGCTTTTGTTCTGTGTTTAAGGAAGGAGCTGATTTTTATATTTTTTGAGTTTACGAATGACGGACGGTTGGCTGATGCCAAGAAAGGCAGCCATTTTATATGTTGATTTGCATTGTTGATACGCTTTGGAAATGGTCCATTTTTCTACTTTTTCTAAAATAGTTTTAAGATCATAACTTTCAATCATTGTTTGTTCAATAATAAGAGAGGGCTCTTTTGGTGAAGTCGGGCTTTGAACTATGATAGAAGAAGGCAAAGTATTTGGAAAAATAATGGTTTCATCAGTAGTTAAAATAAGTCGTTCAATAAGGTTTTCTAATTCTCGTACATTCCCAGGCCATATATATTGAATTAAAGCTTCATATGTGGCAGAATGCAATTTTTTATTTGTTTTATACTTCTTGTTAATTAATTCTAGATAGTGATTGATTAATAAAGCAATATCCTCTTTTCGATCACGTAAAGAAGGAATGTGAAGTGGAATGACACTTAATCGATAATATAAATCAAGCCGGAATGTCCCCTTTTGAACCATTTCTTCTAAATTTTGATTAGTAGCTGCTACAAGACGGAAATCAATATGGCACTCCTTCATTCCTCCAATTCTTGTGAATTTTTTTTCCTGTAACACCTTTAATAATTTTACTTGAATAGCCAAAGGCAGCTCCCCGATTTCATCTAAAAATAAAGTCCCATTATGGGCTTGTTCAATTAGTCCTTGTTTACCTTGCTTAAGGGCACCAGTAAAAGAGCCTGGTTCATAGCCGAACATTTCTGCTTCAAATAAACTTTCAGGTATTGTACTACAATTCACTTCAATAAACGGCTCCTTTTTACGGTAACTCTGATTATGTAATTTGCGAGCAAACATACTTTTTCCGACACCTGACTCTCCTAAAAACAACACAGTTGCATCCGATTCAGCAACCCGATGAAGCGTTTTTTCAATGTGCTCCATTTTTTTGCTGCGGTAAATAACCCCTTCTTTCCCACGCAGCTCCTTAACTTCTGTTTGATAGCTTTCTATTTTTCTCTTTAATTGTTCATATTGATGTTGAAGGTTATTAATCTCTGTTTGATCTTGGGCATAGCTGATGACTAAAATAATCTTTCCATCATCGTTAAAAACCGGGTAGGCAGTTGCCATCACTACTTTTCCTGTTATCGTGTGCTGCATCACTTCAATCGATTTTCTTTCTTTAAGTACCATTGCGGTAATAGATGGAGAAAGAATTCCTTCTGCTTCAAGCTCATAAACCGATTTTCCGACATACTGATCGAGCTCGATCCCATAAACAGCCCAGTGTTGGGGATTTGTATGCAAAATATATCCTTTCTCATCAGTGACAGTAATATTGTTATTCGAAGTATGGATGATTGTATCTAAAATGGTATTAACGGTAGCATAATTCATAATTTCCCCTCTCTTTCTTCTTTTTTTGTTAAGCCTTTATTAAGAAATTTACAATCCAATTTATGGTTATGATTCAAATATAAATTATTAAGGCATTAACAATCAAGAAATGAATCATAAATTCCCACTTTTGATTCGAAAGTGGATTGTTTTCATAGAATGAGAGACTGAATCGCCTTGTTTTTACATATTTTTTACATAAATTCCTTTTGGCATGAATTTTGCTTAAATATTTTATATATCCACATATTTTTTAGAGAGGGTGTTGTAAATGTTAAAAGACGTAAAGGTAGACAAAGAATTGATGGAGTTAGATAAAAAGCATTTTATTCATCCAACATCATCGATTGCCCAACAGCAAGCAAATGGACCAAGTTTTATTTTTACAGAGGGAAAAGGAATCTATTTAACTGATATTACTGGAAAACAAGTGATTGATGGGATGAGCTCACTTTGGAATGTGAATATTGGACATGGGCGAGAGGAGCTGGCACAAGTGGCTCAAGAGCAAATGTCAAAACTAGCATTTAGTTCATGTTTCGGAACAATTAGTAATGAGCCAGCCATTCGATTAGCTTCGAAACTTGCATCGATTGCTCCAGGAGATTTAAATGCTGTTTTCTTTACTTCTGGTGGATCTGAGTCTAATGATACTGCATTTAAATTAGCTCGCCACTATTGGATTTTAAAAGGGCAGCCGAATCGCCAAAAAATTATATCTCGTACACAGTCCTATCATGGGGTAGCTATGGGAGCGACAAGTGCAACAGGCTTAAAGCCGTTCCGTGATTTCACAAACTCGATTACACCAGACTTTTATCATGTAGATGGTACCTCTAGTGAAGCGCTACGTGAAGCCATTGAACAAGAAGGTCCTGAAACAATTGCAGCTTTCATTACAGAACCTGTGCAAGGTGCAGGCGGTGTAAATATAGCGCCAGAGGGATATCTACAAGAAGTAAGAAAAATCTGTGATGAATATGGTATCCTAATGATTGTAGATGAAGTTATTACAGGATTTGGAAGAACTGGAACGATGTTTGGCGTTAATCATTATGGAGTGGTACCGGATATGATGTGCTTTGCAAAAGGAGTTTCGAGCGGATATGCCCAGTTAGGAGGCGTTCTATTCTCCGAAAAGATGTTTGATGATTTGAAGGAACTGTCGAAAGGGACGCTTCTACATGGTTATACGTATAGTGGCCATCCGACAGCTTGCAGCGTTGCTTTAAAAAATATTGAAATTATTGAACGGGAAAATTTAGTGGAAAATGCAAAACTTATGGGTGAGGAATTACTGAAGGGCTTTAAATATTTACAAAGCAATCATCGAATTGTTGGTGAGGTTCGAGCGCTTGGATTAATTGGTGGCATTGAAATTGTCAAAGATAAATTGACTGGGGAAAGCTTTGAAACACCACTCTCTCCTAAACTTGCAGAGGAAGCTGCGAAACGTGGATTAATTATCCGTACTGTCACTTTTGATCAAGATACGCTCGTCTTTGCTCCTCCTTTAGTCATTAATAAAGCAGAGATTGAAAGAATGATTGATATTTTAGATGAAACGATGTTAGCAGTTGAAAAGGAGCTTTTTTAAGAGGATGAGGAAAAAGGAGAGGAAGGGAGAAGGATGATGGATTATTTAAATTACATTGGAGGAAAGTGGACTGAATCGAAGAGCAGAGAGACATATAAGCATTATAATCCAGCGAATCCATCTGAATGTTTAGGAACGACAACTGTTTCTACAGTTGAGGAAGTGGACAGTGCTGTTATACATGCTAAACAAGCCTTTCTTCAATGGAAGCAGCTCTCTCCCGTGACACGGGGAGAGTTTTTGCGAAAATCAGCTGACCTTTTAGAACAGCAGACTGAAGAAATAGCAAGAATAGCTACAAAAGAGATGGGTAAGAGATTTGCAGAAATGAAAGGTGAAGTTGCTAGAGCTGTGATGATTTTACGTTATTTTGCACAGGAAGGGATGAGGAAGACGGGGGAACTTCTTCCCTCTATTAATCCTCAAAATACGCTGTATTCGCTCAGGGTTCCTTTAGGCGTTGTTTCTGTCATTACACCATGGAATTTCCCTGTGGCGATTCCAATATGGAAAATGGCACCGGCTCTCGTTTACGGAAATACGGTTGTCTGGAAGCCTGCTCGGGAATCAGGGATTACAGCGGTAAAAATTGCAGAAGTATTTGAAAAAGCTGGTTTACCTGAAGGAGTTTTGAATTTGGTCATGGGAAGCGGAGCCAAAGTGGGGAATGCACTCGTTGAGCATCCGGATACAGCAGCGGTTACCTTTACCGGCTCTAATCAAGTTGGGCGAGAGATTGCTTCTAAAGCAGTAGCACAAAACAAAAAATTCCAACTAGAGCTTGGAGGGAAAAATCCTGCTGTTGTTCTAGCGGATGCTGATTTAGATTTGGCGGCTAAGCTGACGATTGAAGGAGCTATGAAGCAAACAGGTCAGCGCTGTACAGCAACAAGCCGAGTGTATGTAGAGCAGTCTATTTACGATACATTTGTAGACAAGCTATTGACTGAAGTAAAGCAAATTAAAGTGGGAGATGGACTAGACGAAACAGTAAATATGGGACCGGTAGCCTCTAAAAATCAATTTGATACAGTTTCTTCTTATATAGCGAAAGGAGTTGAAGAAGGAGCCCAATTGCTTTTTGGTGGCAAATGTTTAGAGGGACCAACATTTAACGAAGGTTATTTTATTGAACCGACGATTTTCGGACAGGTAACAAATGAGATGGCTATTGCAAGGGAAGAGATTTTTGGACCTGTTTTAGCTGTAGTAAAGGTAGCAGATTATTCAGAAGCACTCGCTAAAGCGAATGATACGATATATGGATTAAGTGCTTCGTTGTTTACAACAAGCTTGGACAAAGCCTTCCATTTTATTAAAAATAGTGAAGTCGGAATGGTCCAAATTAATGGGGAAACAGGTGGGGCAGAACCACAAGCTCCATTTGGAGGAATGAAAGAATCAAGCTCTGGTACGAGAGAACAAGGACAAGCTGCTGTTGAATTCTTTACCGCTTATAAAACCGTTTCGATTACTTCTTTTTTGTAGAAGACATTATCGATCAATAGGAAATCTTTTGGGGAGGGATTACTATTAGAGAACAAAAAAATCTCAATAAAGTCCTTTCGAGGATGGATATTTTATTTCTTGCTTTTGGAGCGATGATTGGTTGGGGATGGGTCGTCTTATCTGGTAATTGGATAGGATCAGCAGGAACACTTGGGGCGATGATCGCCTTTGTCATTGGTGGAGTATTAGTAATATTCGTTGGTCTGACATATGCGGAACTAGCCTCGGCTATGCCGACAACAGGTGGAGCGCTTATTTACGTACTTAGAGGAGTAGGCCCTAAAGCTGCGTTCGTAGCATCTTGGGCCTTAGCACTCGGTTATATTTCGGTTGTGGCTTTTGAGGCTGTGGCTTTGCCAACTGTTGTCGAATATATCTTTCCTAATTATAAGGTTGGATATATGTATACCATAACTGGATATGATGTCTATTTATCTTGGGTACTTGTTGGAGTAGCCGGTTCTATATTCGTTACGATTATTAATTACTTAGGGATGAAATCAGCGGCCATCCTTCAAATGGTTTTAACGATTGTCATAGCGCTTATTGGATTGATGTTAATTTTTGGATCAGCTATTACTAGTGATTTTTCAAATGCAGAACCACTGTTTGTTGGTGGAACAGCAGGAGTCATCGCTGTTCTCGTTATGACACCGTTCATGTTTGTTGGCTTTGATGTCATTCCGCAAACGGCGGAAGAAATGAATGTACCTCCTAAATCAATCGGAAAGATCCTCATTACATCTGTTGGTTTTGCTGTATTCTTCTATGTAGCCGTGATTTTTGCAGTCGGAATTTCTTTAGATAAGGGCGTGCTTAGTAGTTCTGTTTTACCGACAGCAGATGCTATGGCTGCAGTTTATGGTTCCAGTCTTTTTGCTACTATTTTAATTCTGGGCGGTGTAGCTGGAATTTTGACAAGTTGGAATGCCTTTATTATTGGAGGCAGCCGCGTGCTTTATTCGATGGCAGAAAAGAAGATGATTCCAGCTTGGTTCGGTAAGTTACACCCTAAAAGTAATACTCCGACTAATGCTATTTTATTTATAGGGGCTTTATCGACGATTGCTCCATTGTTGGGCAGACCGATGTTAGTATGGTTGGTTGATGCAGGGGGCCTTGCCATCGTTATTGCTTACTTCTGTGTGGCACTTGCCTTTGTAAAATTACGCAAGAATGAGCCTGATATGGTGCGTCCTTTCCGTGCTGGGAAATCAAATGCGGTAGGCTGGATCGCTTTTATATTAAGTATAGGTTTTATTTCCTTATACTTACCTGGAATGCCGGCAGCGCTCATTTGGCCATATGAATGGCTAATCTTTGCAGGCTGGTGGGGAATTGGATTCTTCCTTATGTTTATCATGAGAGCGAACTATAACCGTGACACAATGACATACACAGAGGCATTGAATGAGCCTAGTGAAAAAGTTCAGTAATACGTCATATGTTATCGAAGACTCTTATGAAAAACGATCAAATTTATCATTCACTTTAACAAATCTCTTTCTTCAATAATATTGGACAAGAAGGAGATTGCATCCACATTTATACCTCTAAACACAAAATTTATACTACTTACATGAATCATTTCAATAAGATGACTATAAAAATATCAATCACTTAGTATAGGTCCTATGGACTGATCATTCTAAAAATAGACTATGTTAATGAATATTGTTGATTTATACGATTTTTTGCTCATGCGTGTGAAACCACGGTTTCACACGCCTTTCAGCTCTGTTAAAAGTTAAATGAGTCAAAAATCAACAACATTATTTAACAGAACCTAAAAATAAAAAGGTGGGAAGCTAATATGACTCAAACTCGACTAGCAATTGATGTAGGTGGCACATTTACAGATGTATTTGTTTTTGATGAGCAGACAGGAAAGATTTTTGTAACGAAAACATCATCAACACCTTCGAATCCAGAGCGTGGAATTTTAGATGGAATTGAAAAAGCTCAGTTAAATGGTCAAGATATTAAAATCTTTTCCCATGGTACAACCGTTGGTACGAATGCATTAATTGAGAGAAAGCTTCCTAAAACGGCACTTATTACGACAAAAGGTTTTCGGGATGTCCCAGAGATTCGACGCGGGACAAAGCTTGACATATGGGATATGTATCAAGATACTTCAAAACCTTATATTCCAAGAAGAGATCGGTTTGAGGTAACAGAAAGAACGGATTATGACGGTAACGTACTTACTGAAATTGATGAAGAAGAAGTACGTCAGCTTGCTAGAAAACTAGATAAGCGTGGTACGGAGTCCATTGCTGTTTGTTTTATAAATGCTTACGTGAATGGAGCGAACGAAACGCGAGTAAAAGAAATTATCCAAGAAGAATTACCGAATGTTTACATTTGTACATCGAGTGAAGTATTGCCGGAGATTTTTGAGCATGAGCGTATGAGTACAACGATTATTAATGCAGTGTTAGGGCCGATTATTAGTAAGTATATTCATAATTTAGAGGGAGAAATGGAGAAAAAAGGGTATGAAGGAGATATTCTAGTTTTACACTCTGGTGGCGGTGTCATGACGTCTAGTACAGTTCCGCGTTATGCTGCAAGGCTTGCAAGCTCGGGCATTGCTGCCGGTGCAATCGCTAGTAAGCATATTGCCAAGCTTTGTGGTTTTAATCATGCGATTGGACTTGATATGGGAGGGACGAGTACAGATATTTCTCTTATGTATGATGGCGATATTAGGATTACAAAAGATTGGTACATTGAATATGGATATCCAATTGGGTTTCCGAGTATCGAAATTTTGACAATTGGAGCTGGTGGAGGAAGTTTAGCGTGGGTGGATGAAGGTGGTTCTCTCAGAAACGGACCACAAAGTGCTGGTGCAGTTCCTGGGCCTGCTTGTTATCAAAGAGGAGGAACGGAAGCAACCAACTCCGATGCCAATTTAGTTCTTGGCCGTCTTGGGGTCGATTTATTAGATGGAACTATGAAGTTGGATAAGGAAAAAGCAAGACAAGCTGTTGAAAAGATTGCCAAGCAGTTTAATTATACAGTTGAAGAGGCTGCTAATGCGATTATTCAAGTGGCTAATGCTAACATGTGTGATGCATTGAGATTAATCTCGGTAAGACGGGGCTATGATCCACGTGACTTTGCTCTTGTTGCTTTTGGAGGGGCTGGGCCGTTACATGGTGCTCAGTTAGCAAAAGATATGGATATTCCAACTATCATTGTTCCGCCTCATCCTGGTGTTGCCGCTGCCATGGGCTGCTTATTAGTAGATGTTCGTCATGACATTTCAAAAACATATGTGAAGAATATTCATCATGTTTCACTTGAAGAATTAGAGAATGAATTCAGCGGTATGGAACAAGAGGCTGAAAAATTATTAGAAGAGGAAGGCGTTGGAAGTGATCAGTCCACACTTATGCGTTATGTGGATATGAGATACAAGGGGCAATGGCGCTCATTAGCTATACCAGTCAGTGATAAACTTCAATCATTAGACAGCGTATTAGAGGCTTTTCACCAAGAACATCAACGTGAATTTGCCTTTTCAGATGATAAACAATTAGTTGAAATTTATGGTTTGCGAGTCACTGTCATTGGAACGGTACCGAAACCAGAGTTTCCGAAGTATGGACCAGCAGGCACACTGGAGAGTGCTTTAAAAGAAGTGAGAGATGTTTATTTCGATGAAAAGTTTGTCCCTGCAAATGTCTATAACCGTGAGGATATTCCTGTTCTTTCTGAAATTCAAGGACCGGCTATTATTGATCAGTTGGATACAACGACGGTAATCCCGCCAGGCTTTACTGCGAAAGTAGATGTGTATAGAAACTTAATTATATCGGTAAACAAATAAGACGAGGGGGGAAATAGCTATGAATAGACCTGAACTGATTCAAAAGGAAACGACTAATCGCTTGGATCCTGTTACATTCGAGGTATTAAAAAACGGTTTTATCAACCTTGTAGATCAAATGGCCGAACAAATACTAAGGACCTGTTATTCATTTGTTATTTATAACCGCGATTTCAGTTGTGCTCTTTGTGATGCTGAGGGAAACACAGTGATGCAAGGAACACAAGATATTTCTGTACACGTTGGGACCTTGCATTTAACCGCCAAAGCTGTCTTAGAGGATTTTGGTGATGATATTCATCCTGGAGACGCTTTTTTAGTTAATGATCCATACCGGGGAGGTACCCATTTTAATGATACGCGTGTAGTATTACCGGTCTTTCATGATGATCGCTTAATTGCATTCATGCAAACAAATGGTCACTGGGCAGATATGGGAGGTACAACTCCAGGTTCCTTTGATGTTACGGCAAAAGAGCATTATGGAGAGGGCGTTAGAATTCCACCTGTTCGCATTTATAGCAAAGGTAGATACTTAACAGATGTTGTAAATCTTATAGCATCGAATATGCGTGTTCCGGAAGAAAGAATCGGGGATCTTCGCTCACAAGTTGAGGCAGCAAAAGTAGGGCAGGCTCAGCTTCTTGAAATCATTAGGAAATATGGTTTAGAAACGACATTAATTGCTTTTGAAGAAGTTCAAGACTATGTTGAGCGGTTAGCTAAAACAAAAATAAAATCTTTGCCAAAAGGAACATGGGAAACGGTAGATTACATTGATATGGACCCGGAATTGGGAGATGGTCTTATTCCAATTCAAGTAAAGATGACTATTTCAGATGAGGAAATTTTATACGATTTAACAGGTTCTCATCCTTATATCGGCTGTTTTCTGAATTCAGGATTCGGTGCCTCTTTATCAGCCGCCTATGCAGGGACAAAAACATTCTTTCCAGAAATCCCTCTAAATTCAGGGTTTTATCGAGTTGTTAAAGTAATTTTACCGGAGAATTCTGTTGTGAATGCTCCAAGCCCCATCGCTGTAACCGGTTTTTGTTCAGGAACATTCGAGAAGATTATGAATGCTTGCTTTGAACTTTGGTCGAACATTATGCCGGAAAGAGCTCTTGCCTGTTCTTTCAATCTAGAATACTTACTTATTGGCGGCAATGATTTACGAAACGAGCAAAATCAGTATTTTATGTGGTACGACTGGATGGCCGGCGGACATGGCGGTCGTTATGATCGAGATGGAGCGAATGCAACTTCGCCAGTGTTTGGAGTAGGTTTAAGTGTACAGCCGTGTGAAGGCCAAGAGCGATTATCTCCGGTCATTACGACTAAACACGAAATTATTACTGATTCAGCAGGACCTGGTAAATATCGTGGTGGTTGCGGGGTTGAAAAAGGCGGCGTTTTAACGGAAATAAAAAATACGGTTATGTCCTATTGTTGTGACAGATCTCGTTCCCTGACATGGGGGATTTTTGGAGGGCTTCCTTCTTATCCACATGGAGCATGGTTAAATCCTGGAAGAGAGGATGAACAATTTTTAGGAACCATTTTTTCAAATGTAGAAGTAAAAAGCGGTGACTCCTTTGTCAGACCTTCTGCAGGTGGAGGTGGATTGGGGGACGCTCTTGAAAGAGATGTAGAAGCTGTCTTAGAAGATGTGATTGATGAATATGTTTCGGTTGAAAGAGCAAGAAAAGATTATGGAGTTGTCATTAAAGAGATTGATCGAGATCTTGATTTATTTGAAATTGACTATGAAGCAACAAAAAGAGAGCGAGAGTTTATAAGAAATAATCGTAAAAAATGGCTAGAGCTCGATCCTGTTATAGTAGAAAAACAGTTCCAAAATGGAGAGATTGATAAATTAGATGTTATTCGCCGTTTTGGGGTCATTATGGATTATGCAACTAATACAGTTTTACTAAAATCAACAGAACAATTCAGACAATCTTTGAGAAAACGTTCCCTAGCTTATTGGAAGTAATCGTTAAGTGATAAAATAACAGACTGCAGCTTGAGCTGCAGTCTGTTATGCATGTTTATAGTGTTGAGTTATTGTAGATTTACAATCTTTAAATCTTCTTTTTGTAAATGTTTAATAATGTCAGGTAAGGCCTCAACAACGGCTGATGATTCATGCAGAAGAATAATCGATCCGGATGTTTTAGAACTTTTCACTACTGTAAGAATTTTTTTTGCATTGCGGCTTTCCCAATCTCTAGTATCAATACTCCAAATAACCATCTTCTGACTGTATTTTTTAGTTAGTTTACTTGTATTTAGATTTTTAGCACCATAAGGTGGGCGGAACAGAGTGACAGGTTCCTTCGTGATTTTTTCAATGATGGTATTGGCTTGTGTTAGTTCTTTTTCTTGTTTTTGATAAGAAAGACTTGTGAATTTTGGGTGATTCATAGAATGGCTGCCGATTGAAAAGCCATTCCTTTTCGTGTATTTTACATCTTCAGGCCGGTTTTTCACGTTTGTTCCAATATAGAAAAACGTACCGCCTACTTTATATTTTTTTAAAATGTTTACTATTTTCTTAGAATATTTAGAAGGACCATCATCGAAAGTAAGAGCTACGTAACCTCTAGGGACGGTATAGTTCATCGATTTTTTTAGCTTTATAGCAGGCTGTTGAATGCTCTCTTTTTCTTCAGGTATTACAGAGGCTGCTGTTACGACTATCTTATTATTTAATGCTTCGGCTTTCACAGGTTTAGTTTCATTCAATCCTAGAAATGCGAAGAGACTCATAATAAAGACTGCCATCCAGGCCAGCTTAGGAGAAAGAAAGGGTATATATGTAGTCTTTTGTTTGCTGGTTATCTCTTTGTCTTGCTTAAGTGAATGTGGACTAGATAAGAAGGGTAGGGCATGAAGCTGCTTGATTTGCTGAATAGGTTTCAGTAAGTTCAAGTTTTGACTATATTCTTTTGAACATGAAAAAATTTTTTTATTACTTTTGCCAAGATAGGTTCGAGTGATACAGCTCACCTTTTTCTTTTTTAGAGCATCCCAAGAGTGATAAAAGGATAGGTAATATTTAGCGCCGGTTTCAAACTTAGCTCTAGCTTGTAAACTGTTAGCTGTTGTTTCATCAACTTCCCAAATTAGTTCGATTTCTTGGTCCAACAGTAATCGGATGTGTAAAAAAAATTGCCCGCTTTCCTTTTGTATAGCTAAAAGTTCTACTCTCTTTTCATTACAGACTGACATAACTATCCCCCTTTTTTTTAACCACTTTATAGGTATATTTGTTGATTCTTTAGTTGAATCGTTATATCCTGCAACATTATATAAAATTTATTGAATTTTCAGAAAAAATGTGTGTATAAAAAGAGATCAGAAGCGATGCTGATCTCGTGAAAAGGGGAGTATATCGTTATTCAACGTTGTCTAGGAGTATAATTCAATTGTTTAAATAAATCACTCAGCTCTTCTTTCGTTAAATCACGCCATTGACCGACAGCGAGACCATCTAAGCGGATATTCATAATACGTGTTCTCTGTAAGCTTCGTACCTGATAACCTAAAGCTGAGCACATGCGCCGAATTTGACGGTTTAGCCCTTGCGTTAAAATAATTTTGAACACATATTTAGACAATTGGGTGACTTTACAAGGCAAGGTTACCGTGTCCAAAATTTCTACGCCTGCAGCCATTTTTTTGAGAAACGCAGGGGTAATAGGCTGGTCGACCGTTACGATATATTCTTTTTCATGCTTACCTTCACTTCGCAAAATTTCATTTACGATGTCACCGTCATTTGTTAGTAAAATTAAGCCATCTGAATCTTTATCGAGTCGACCGACATGAAAAATTCGAAGCGGATGGTTAACAAAGTCCACAATATTGCCTTTAATATGCCTTTCTGTTGTACTTGTAATGCCAACAGGTTTATTAAGAGCAATATAGACATATTGCTGCTCAATTGTAATCGGTTTTCCATCTACGCGCACATCATCGCCGGGTTCAGCTTGACTTCCTAGCTCTGCAACAACTCCGTTAATGGTTACGCGACCTTCTGCAATCCATTTATCTGCTCCACGTCTGGAGGTAATTCCTGACTCACTAATATATTTATTAATCCGCAAAAACAGCACACCTTTTTTCATTAAATTTTGTTACATTACAAAAGATAACGTAAACGCCCCTCTTTATTCAAGGGGCGTTCCGTTATTATTAAGAATTCGTACTCTGTAGTTTGGCTTTCTGACTAGATAGGTAAACTCCAATAAAGACAAGCAGGCCGCCGACAATTTGTACAAGTGTAATCGTTTGTCCTAAAATTAAACTTAAAATAGCGGTAAAAACAGCAATTAAGTTAAGATAAATCCCGGCTTGGCTAGCATTAATATGGCGTAACGAGCTATTCCAAAAGATAAAGGAACCAACAGATGGAAAGAGAGCAATATACAAAATACCAATAATGGCTTGGTTACTAAGCTGATAATTAAACTCGGAAAAAAGAACAAATGGCAATAAAGTGATAAGTCCTAGAATAACAGATATAGATGTCCCGGAAATGGGGGGAATATTTTTAAGTTTTTTTCCGATAATTGAATAAAATGTCCAGACGAGAATGGCCGCAATCATTAATACATCACCTTTGTTATAGGTAAGGTGAAGAACTTCTTGAAGCTGCCCTTTCGTTAACACGAGTAAAACACCTAATAAGGAAATGAGCAGGCCAATTCCGTTTTTTAGAGAAATTCGCTCTCGTAATAAAAACGCAGAAAAAAATACGATAACAGCTGGATTAATAGAATTAACAAGTGCTGCGTTTAGTGGAGTTGTGTATTTCAGTGCCCAATAAAGGAGAAGGTTGTAGCTAATAATTCCGAGTACACCCATAATCCAGAGAATTTTCCACTGCTTCCACACTTGTTTCCAATGAGGGCGTTCAATCCAGTGGGCAATCGGAATTAATAAGAACGTTGCAAGGAGCCAACGTGAGAAGGTTAATTGTATAGGCGACATTTCGTTTATGACATATTTACCAAATACATAATTGCCAGCCCAAAACAAGTTGGCTAAAACTAAAAATAAAATAACTAATGATTTGTTCATTCGCAAACGCGACCTTTCTAAAAAAGTAAGTAGTTTTGCATCTATTCAAACAATATAGCAAAATAGGAAAAAGTTTTCAATTGAGATTATGAGATGCAGGGATCAGTATCTTTGTTTGGTGTTTTCGCTTATAATGAAGATAGGTCAGATGAAAGTTAAAAGGAGACAATAGCATGTCTGAAACTAAAAAGATGAGTTTGGCGGATGCCATTAAGCAGAAGTTGGCACAAAAGCAAGCTCAGACAACAGCAGGAACAAAAGAAACAGGGGTTGTAAAGACCGCTAAACCACTAAAAAATCAATTAACTAAAAAACCAAACAACCAACGAAAACGTATGGGGGTTTGACCGAAGAAAAACCTCATTGAGAAGACAGTCAATGGGGATTTTTTGTATCATTAGACTACGGATTATCCCAGTTTTTGAGATTTAAGTTTAGGATGTTTGTAGCTGGTTACCTGTGTAAAAATCTGTTAATTTTATAGTGTGTATTTTGGAAATTACGTATCATTTTTATTAAAATCTTTACAGAAGTGCAATTTCTGTGTTGAAAATGTAAAGGTTGTGACATCGTATAACAAACCTATTTTGTTAAAATAATGATTTAAAAGTGGATTTTTACATGGCTATACTGCAGGATGGGCAAAACCACGGTTTCACATATAAGCCAAAAAATCATTTATCAACAATCGTATTTACGGAAGCCTTTTAAATAAACATATTGTAAAAATATAAGGGTGGAGGCGTGAGAATGGACGAGCAATTAATTCAAAAAAAGTTTTACGAAATACTTATAGAAGGTAAAGAAAAGCATCCAATTGAATCTTTAGGAGAACTTTTTATAGAAGAAAACAAGAAAGAGATTGCTAATTTAACAGATATTCGTTTTGCACAAGGGGAAGTATATTTTCAACATCTTGATTATGAAGCAGCCGTTTTTAAATGGGAAAACATTGAGGGCAAACTCGGTCCATGGGCAAAGAAGAATATTGCAGATGCGTATTTTGAGTTGGAATTATATGATACAGCAGAATCGATTTATAAAGATGTTTCGACTGATAACCCAGTGTTGAAGATGGAAGTGTTTTTGCAATTGTTTTCTCTTTATATCGTTGGGATGAAACATCCATTAGCACGTGATGTCATTAAAGAAGCGGTTGCATTTGATCCAGACTATCCGAATGTAACGAAGATGGCTCGTGCTTTTTTTGAAGAGCAAAAGGATTGGCCTAATGCTATTGAATTAGCTGTTAATGAAAGTATTCGGACAGAATCTATGGCATGGTTTGATGTATTGCATGCCTATATTAAGCAAGGAGTTGCTCAATCCAGTGCTCCAGATTATTTTGCTCGTATGTTGGAATCATTATATCAGCTTGAACCAGTTCGATTTGAAAAGATGGCTGTAGCTCTATGGAAAAATTATAAGTATACGGATTCGTATTTTAATTGGTTAGAGGTTATTACAGAATTAATTGGCAAAGGCGAACATAGTAAAGAGCATGGATGGAATGATTTATCCGATCAATATCAAGAAGCATTTTCTCGTTTATTGGAAGGAAAGTACTTGATTCGTGATTTGAAGCCCGTTATTCCAAGTCTATTAGAAAACTGGTTGAAGATTTCAAATGGAGAGCAGACTATTCATGCAGCGGCAGCTGTAGCTTCATGGAGCAAGGTATTCCCTGAATCAATGAATATGTTAATTGTTCATGAGGCAGAGGGGGTATTAAATCAATCAAGTAAAGTGAAGGGTGGCCTAGCGGCAAGCGAAACGTTATTCGAGTCGATTGTGGCTTGGGCGCAGGAGAATGAATTAGCCGTTGGCTATAAATTAAAGTGGATGATTCGTGAGTTAATCAATACCAATTCTTATCGTCTTCTTCTTGCGGGAAGTGCTGGCAGCGGGAAAACATCCTTTGTGGAAGCACTTGTTGGTCAAACATTAGCAGTGCATGATTATTCTGGTACGATTAGTGTTCAAGATAGCTCGGAATCAGCCATCATCGAAATTACGGGGGATGAACAAAATATTGTAACGGAGTTAGGTGAGACAAATGGTCAAAAAGGGTCCATTATGGATATCCACCTTTCAAGTGATTATTTGCAAAAGCAAACGTTGCGTGTAGTTGATACGCCAGGGTTTAATGGAGAAAAAACGATTTCTTCCGATTTTCAACATCATTTAGCAGGAAGCGATGGACTATTATTTGTGTTAGATGCACGGGCTCCTTTTACAGGAGTGGAGCGTGATTTATTATTAGACATTCAAGCAGCAGCACCGCAAATCCCGATTCATTTTTTATTAAATAAAATGGATACCGTTTATAGCGATCAAGTGGCTATGCAGATGGAAGATGAAACATGGAATAAAGTAAATATGTACTTTCCAAAGGCGAAAGTGTTTGCTTTTTCGAATAAGTATGAAGATAGCAAGCAACTGAATGATTTTGCACTATTTATGAATAGTAATTATCATCAACATGATTGGAAAGAAAAGCGGACAGAGAAGGTACTGACTTTTATTCATCAGACGTTAACTTATTTGTTAGAAAAGCGGGCGTCTACCGAAAGAAGATGGGAACATTCGATTGCTTGGAATGAACAAATGGTAGAGAAGCTCAACGGAGCGATGAATCAATTAGCTGATTTGGAAAAGGAAAAAATTAAAACGATTACTAAATCGTATCGTTCGTTTAAGGAAGAAGTCAAAAATGAAATATTTACAAAAATTCCTAAAATCCTGCATAACTGCTCTAATTTAATAACGGAAAATAGTGATTTTAGTCAAGTTCATGTGCAATTAAATCAAGAAATGAATGAAAAAATTCAAGAATATGTTAAGCAGACTTTAATGCCAGATTACTATCATTCTTTGCAAAAATGGATTTCAGAGTCTGAAATGGAATTTACTCAAAGTCAGCAGTTTATGGATGACGTAAGCAGTGGCTTTAATGAGTTATATCAGGAGGAACGGATTGGCTTACTTGGTGATTTTAAAGTGCTCGATGATTGGCGAAGAGATGCGGATAGAATGACAAGTGGCATTCGAATAGAAAATGTCAATATTTTGCTTCGACGTACGCCAGCGCAATTATTGCTCAAAGGAGCTGGGAAACTGTTAGGAGCAATTCCTCAAAACAAGGCATCGATGTATAATCGTTATAAAAAATATTTGGAAAATGAAGATTTCCTTGATGTCGCACTTATGATTAGTGATCGTTTCTTAGCTCAGTTTGAACTATTTGAGCAGTCAATTGAACGTGATATTACTTTGTTCTTTAGAAGCGCATTTTCTATGCTGCAAAAAACAATTGATACAACACAGATGGAAACGAAAGAGTATCAAGATACGCTTCTGCATATGAGAGAAAATCCAGAAGTGTATCGTGATCCAATTACGTTGTTTGAAGTGAAGCTGAATCAAGCTGAGCGCCTTGAAAAAGTAGAGAAAAGACGTTTAGGTAAACTACAGCGTAATATTTAGTAGGTTAGAATACCTTATTTATGTAATGGATATCGTCAAAGGTTTTACGTATTATAAGCAAAATCATTAACAAAAAACACCCATTTTGATGGGTGTTTTTTTGTTATATGCTAGATTTTCTTTTTGTTGTTTTAAAAGAAAGATAGCGAAGGAGTAAAGAAGCGTATGTAAGAGTTTTTTAGTTTATAACATAATTCAATTATGAACCCAGTAAACTAATGGTAAAGTCAGAATAAGAAAGGGGAGAGGCATGCAAAATCAGCCTCAAATACCTGGTCATGTAAGCGCAGATGAGTTTAATCGTATGTTACTTCCACCTGAATCATTTGCGGCCAAACCGGAGTCATTAACCGAATAACTCTTTATTGAACGTTCTTTAACGGAAAATAGATTTTGGCTTAGAATTATGAAAGAACATGCTAAATTTCTAGGAGATGGTTTTAACCGTAAGGATACGGGACTAATTCAACAAACCGATCGTTTTTATCATTATTTTGAACAGCAATAACATTTTATTATATTGTATGGGGGGGCCAAAATGAATCGTGTGGGTAAAGATGATTTCGTACCGGGATTTGTACCAAATCATAATCATGGCTCTGTTGACTATACATCTGTAAATGATGGTCATGTTCATCAATGTTTAGATGTTACTTCTCCTCCTATCCAAACTCAAGATGGGAACCATATTCATTACACGGAAGGCTATGTTGTTTTTGAAGATGGGCATACTCATCATTATCAGGCATATTCAGGTCCTGCTATCCCTGTAGGAAATGGAATGCACGTCCATCATTATGATTTTTATACAACAGAAAACGATGGGCATCGACATCGAGTAAGAGGTGTGGATCAGCCTGCTCCAGGGAATAAATAATAACCACCTATGTCATGCATAATTAACCACCCATAGGGTATAGTAAGATAATTTTGTGATAGCCATGCGTTTTAACAGAGACTTCAAACGGATTTAGTTTGGAGTTCTCTGTTTTTTTAGCTGTGCTTAATGATATAAAAAGATTTTTAATTGATCGTTTTGATCAATGGTTCCTAATAAAATATCATGTATGTCTGCATCGTATAGGCTTTTAACTTTGTGTTTTAGCCAGTTTTCGTTCTTACCAATCCGATGTAATTCTTTGAATTCAATTTTTCCCTCTTTAATAATTGTACTAGGAAAAGCAAATGGTTTAGTCACTATATTCATATCCGCTGGGGTCATCGCTTGATATTGTGAATGTAAGAAAAATGAAATCGTACCATCCGGTTCCCACAGAGCAAGTGCTATCTTTTGAACGTCTTCGATTTTTTCCTTCCTCAATTCTGATAATAAAAAATCAATCGATATTCTCGCTCTTTTTAAGTTTTTAGATATAATCTTCCCATTTTCAATAAGTGAGAAGGACGGAGTATCGATAAAATGTCGAAGTTTCTTCCATTTCAGACTCGCAAATACCCCAATTAAGTATAAAGTAACTAAAACGGTCATGGTAATCATCGAGCCTTTCAAACCTAACCCTTCATCAGACAATGGATGGGCAATAATGTTTCCAATCGATAAGGCTATAATGAAATCAAGTAGTTGTAACTGAGAAATTGATCGTTGTCCCATTATTTTTGCCATAAAGAATAAGAAAAGAAAAGCAACGACAGCCCTTAAAATCCACTCTATTGAAGTAAGGGATTCCTGGCTTTGAAAAAAATCCATCCAAATTCACGTCCTTATTTCCTGTTATTCAGTGTTTAGTATTATCTGTTATGTCATTCGTGATACAATAAAAGAATATGAAACTGATTAATTACACGAGAGGTGCCAAGGTGAGAAAGAGAGTAACAGCATTGGTTGTACTGACATTTTTATTAATGGTTGCGGGTTGTACATCAAGGGAATATGATGCCAATATGGATTTAGGAAAAGAGCAAGTACAAGAAGAAAATTATTTGGAAGCGTATGATGCGTTTACATTAGCGTACAAGGATCAAGAAACGGATGAAGCAAAGGAATTGATGGAGCTTTCCAAATACCTTGCTGATGGAATCAGTCATTACGAAGAGAAAGACTTTGAAGCCGCTTTAACAGCTTTTGAAAAAGGAGCGGGATACGAAGCTAAAACAAAGTTAGGCAAAAAAATGGTTAAGATTGCGGATGAATGGGTAACGAAGATTGATCATATGAATGAAGATTCATCTGATGTAGTAGAAGAAGAAACATTGAGCCTTGAAGAAGAGGCGGCACTTGAGGAGCAAAATATTGAAGTGCCAGCAGACGTTAAAGAACCAGAGAAGAACGAAGTCAACGCAGAGCCAAAAAAAGCGGAGAATGATTCGAATTCATCAAATTCATCAAATTCATCAAATTCATCAAGTGCTGATGTTCCAAAGGATCAGAATCAGAATAAGGAAGATTCTAAAAAACTAACTGTTCAAGAAGCAGAGCAATTAGTTAAAGACTTTATCGAAATTGAGGATTATCCATATCTACGTGTTCAGTATGATCATGATGATGAAAAAGGCGATTATATTTTTCAAGTATTTGAAAGCGTAGAGGATAATGAATACGGCCATACAGCTACATGGGGATGGTACGGGGTAAATCCGAAAACAAAAGAAGTATATGATATAATGCAATGATGGAAAAACGACCTCTGTTAAAGATATAAAAAGTCTCTATAAGAAAATTGGAAATCGAGTTTTAGATTTTGATAGATATGTTAAATGAAAACCTACACCTACTTAATTTTTTAATAGGTGTAGGTTTTTTTGTTGGTAAAATAAGTAAAATGGTGTTGGATGAATTTGTTAATTGGTTTAGAATGGTAAAAAGAGGAGGGAGATGAATGGAGGAGCATTTGAAAATATTAAATCCTTTAAAATGGATGTGCGGTACGGCTGGTGTAATTGGTCTAGGTATCTTCATTTTAAGTCTCTTTGCCAGCGAGTATAATAAAGATTATTTGTTTTCTATTATCGGATTAATGCTTTTAATTACTTCACTAGCTATCTTTTTAGTTGGTATGTTTTTTATTGTGATGGAGGAAATGGTGATGAATACAGAAAAGGGGGAGAGGGTTATTCCTACGGGATCGAACGTAGTAGCTTTTAAAAGAAAAAGACGAACGTTACATTAATATTCGTCTTTTTTTCTGCTTTCGTTAAGAATTTCTTAAGCTTTCTCCTGTATGATAACGACATTGAAAGAAGTATTGCATATAGGAGGAAGCGGGATATGGAACCATTCAATGAAGAGCAAGTAAAACAACAAATAAAAGTGAAAAAAGAAAAATCACCATTAGTGACATCTATTATATCTAGTACAGTTGCTGCTTTAATCACTTCTTCTGTCTTTCTGTTTGCTGGTGATTATATTAATAAAGATCAAAAGCAAGAAACGGATACTGTAACAACCCAAACATCAAATGCAAATGTTCAAAAGGTATCTACAAGTAATGTGGATAGCGATTCCATTGCTGATATAGTTGAAAACGCCTCAAAATCGATTGTAGGTGTCGTAAATTATCAAGAATCCCAAACGAAAAATTGGTTTGGAGAACCGAACGCTCAAGCGGCTAATGGAGAAAGTGAAACGGTTGAAAGCGGTACAGGTTCAGGCGTGATTTGGAAAAAGGAGAATGGAAAAGCTTATATTATCACCAATAATCATGTCATTGAAGGAGCAGCTAAAGTCGAGATTTCTTTATATGATGGGACGAAAACAAAAGCTGATGTAGTAGGGGCCGATGCATTAACGGATTTAGCTGTTTTAACAATTGATGCTTCTGATGCGCCAGAAGGGCTTACTTTTGGTGATTCGGACAGTGTTCGTCCAGGAGAAAGCGTATTAGCGATTGGGAATCCGCTCGGCCTTGATTTTTCTAGATCTGTTACACAAGGGATCGTAAGTGCTATAAATCGCACAATGTCTGTCGATACTTCTGCAGGAGAATGGGAATTGAATGTACTTCAAACGGATGCAGCGATTAATCCTGGTAACAGTGGGGGAGCGTTAATTAATACGAGTGGAGAGGTCGTCGGGATTAACAGTATGAAAATTTCAGAAAGTGGAGTAGAGGGATTAGGGTTTGCGATTCCAAGTAATGATGTAATTCCCATCGCGGAGCAGTTGGTTAAAAGCGGGAAAATTACTCGTCCATATTTAGGCATAAGTCTAATGAATGTTTCCGACATTCCACAATACTATAGACAAAATGTACAGAACTCTGTTCAGTCAGGTGTGATTATAACTGGAGTTGAAGCTAATTCAGCAGCAGCTGAAGCAGGCTTTCAACAAGAAGACATTATTGTCGCAGTTGATGGTGTAGAAGTCGGTACAGCTACGGAATTTAGAAAACAATTGTATACAGAAAAAAAGATTGGGGATAAAGTATCATTTACGATATATCGCGGTAACGATAAGAAAACA
Source organism: Peribacillus sp. Hz7 (assembly GCF_042136355.1). Lineage (NCBI taxonomy): Bacteria > Bacillati > Bacillota > Bacilli > Caryophanales > Bacillaceae > Peribacillus > Peribacillus sp. Hz7. The sequence goes on along the minus strand of NZ_JBHHJV010000007.1, from coordinate 187,633 downwards.
ATAACTGTTACCTTACAAAGTAAGCAGTAAGACATATCGAAACATAGAAAGTCCCTCGTTTGGGGCTTTTTTTGGTGAACGGCAACGCAAACTAAAAAAAAGAGTCGAAAGGCATGGTTTAGGTAACTATATTGTTTTTAAATACATACCAATAATGAGCGCTCCGACTCCTGATATTATTAAACTATATACCATTGATGAGTGCCTTAAAGCTTCATAGAAAATTTCCTTAAGTGTAACCATTATCATAATTCCTACAGCAAGGCTAATAATAAAAGCCCATAAAGCAGGGTAGTCCATGCCAACTATACTTCCTAGAACCGCTCCTATTCCAACAGGTAAAGAAACAATACAAGTAAAGAGAAGGAGTTCATAAATACCAAGCCCAGCTAAAAGTAAGGGCGTAAACATTGCTATTCCTTCAGGGATATTGTGAAGAATAAGTGTTTGAAGAATGGAATCGCTTATCTCCGTATGCTGACTTGAACCAAAGGCAATCCCCATAGGAAAGTTATGGATTGAGATACTGAGTGCCAATAAGCAACCCGTATGCATAAATAAATCTTTACTTGAATTATGAGTAATGGTGGTAACCCTGTTATATGTTTGGTGTATAAGCAAGAAAATTAAGCCACCTGTGACGATTCCTAAAATAAATATGGTCCATCCGCCGAGATTAATGCTTTCAGGTACAATCTCTAGAAAAACTAATCCAAGAATCAAGCCTGTGCATAATGCGTATATAGTTGCGATTCCTTGCTGAAACCTTCTTAAAAGCATTGTGAGCAATCCGCCGATACTAATTCCTATTGCTGTTGCAACGAAACCTAGTACGCCAATATAAAACATTTTACACCCCTATATTCTGCCTATAAGTATATATGGACAAAATATAGAAATTATTCATGGGGAATAAAGGAGCAAACACTAGAGCCCTCAAATAATCAACAATATTGTTTAACAAAGCCAAACTAAAAGAAAAACGTACCTTAATGGCACGTTTATACTTTTAATTCATTGTGAGCAATGAGTGAAGTTTCAATTTGAATCGTTGTGTGTTCTATTTTAAATGTATCCTTTATTTTATTAATGGCTTCTTGTAATATTTCTTGACTGTTTTTATCATCTTCAATTAGTACATGACAGCTTAAAGAATCTAATCCAGAGGTAATGGTCCATATATGGAGGTCATGTACATCGATGACTCCATCAATTTCTTTTAGAGCTGCTTTTACTTCTTCTTGATTAATAGTAAGAGGGGTGCCCTCCATTAAAATATGAACCGAGTGCTTTATGACTCCCCAAGCACTTTTTAAAATTAATAATGCAACTAAAACTGAAATGATAGGGTCCGCTATATACCAATCGAATAGAAGCATTAATATACCAGCTGCAATTGCTCCAACAGAACCTAATGCATCCCCAAGTACGTGTAGATAAGCACTTCGTAAATTAACATTATTCTTCACGTCGCCTTTTCGCATTAACGACCAAGCACTAATTAAATTGGCAAACAATCCTATTGAAGCAATCAGCATCATTGTTCCACTTGCAATAGTTGGCGGTTCGAAAAAGCGTCCGTATGCTTCCCAAACGATAAACCCTGCGATTACAAATAGGGTAACACCATTAAATAATGCCGCTAATATTTCAAAGCGATAATATCCATAGCTTTTATTAGGTGATGGCGGTCTCGCTGCGAACCATATCGCAATTAAACTTAGAAATAAGGAACTAGCGTCACTAAGCATATGTCCGGAATCAGATAATAAGGCTAGACTATTGGTGAGTAAACCTCCAAAGAATTCTAAGAACATAATTCCAGTAGTAATTAGTAAAGCTGTAAGTAACCCTTTTTTATTTCCTTCTCTTGTTTCTTCAAAATGATTATGACTATGAGAGTGACCGTGGTGATGATGTCCGTGATCATGGTGATGGCCCATGTTCATTCCTCCCTTACTCACATTGAATGTGTGACAAAACTTGATTTAAAATGGTAATAACGTGTTCATCGTCATAGGTATAATAAAACGTGTTGCCTTCACGTCTATACTTAACAAGTCGTAGATTTCTTAAGAAACTTAATTGGTGGGAAACAGCTGATTGTGTCATATCTAATACTTCAGTAATGTGATTGACAGAGCATTCCTCTTGAGAAAGTAAATATAAAATCTTTATTCTAGTCGGGTCAGCTAATGCTTTAAAAATTCGGGAGGCTTCGTCTACCGTATTAGGTGATAAAAAAGAATGGTCATGTTGTTTCATAAAATATACACCTCATTTATTCTTGTTAGTCATATGTTGATAAGGGATTAGAAAAGAAAAAGGAGCCTTTTTTAGGTAATATCCTATAGATAAATGACCTGGCTCAGCGTCTATAACAATAATGTCATAAATCATGCTTAACATCCGAATCAAACTATATGAGCATATGTTCATATATAACATATGATTAAAAGTAAATTTTGTCAATTATTTTATATGGAATTTTTTGTTATGAAATTTACAAAGAGTATACGTAGTATTTTAACCACAAATCGTAATGTAACTTTGCGGAATTAGCGTGAACGGAACTGCTAACATAATTTGGCGGTTTTTTTATTTTATAAATAGTTTGACAATATCAAAATATAATCATATTATAACGTTAAAAGTTGCGCTAGTGCAAAAAAAGAGCGGAGAGGAAATAATAATGACTGAGTCTAAAAAAATAAAGTTGTTTAATGGGAAAAAAGGGGATTTTATTCGTATTACTCATTTGGGTATTGATGGTGTTATGCGAAGAAGACTCTTAGATTTAGGCTTTGTTCCAGGGGCTATTGTTGAGGTGCTTAGGAAAAGTCCTTTGGGAGATCCTATTGCTTTTCGTGTAAGTCAAACATCTATAGCTTTAAGAAAAGAAGAGAGTTTAAGAATCGAAGGGGAGTTGATTAACCCATGACTAAATCCTTCCGTATTGCTCTTGCAGGTAATCCAAACACCGGGAAAAGTACCTTATTTAATCTTTTAACTGGATTAAAACAGCATACTGGGAATTGGGCAGGAAAAACTGTGGATTTGAAGGTTGGTACATTTGCTTTCAAGACAAACCAATATGAAATGATTGATTTGCCCGGAACTTATTCTCTATTTTCAAATTCAAAGGATGAAGAAATTGCCCGGGATTATATTGTATTTGAGAAGCCTGATGTAACTTTGGTGGTCTTGGATGCTACAGCTCTTGAAAGAAATATGAATCTAGCTTTACAAGTGATGGAGATTACGGATCGTCTCATTATTTGTATTAATTTAATTGATGAAGCAGAAAAATTGGGCATTAAAATTAATGACAAAGTATTGATGAAGCGCTTGGGAGTTCCTGTTATTAAAATATCCGCTAGAAATAAATCCGGGATACCGATGCTGCTCGATACTATTGACCGTGTAATATCTGGTGCGATTAAATGTACTCCTTATCAGATGACTTATGATGAAGAAACAGAGAAAAAAATAAAATCATTATTACCAAGTGTTCAAAGAATTTCAGGTAATCAGTTTCCAGCAAGATGGCTGTCTCTAAGACTATTGGATGGGGACAAAAAACTGTTACAACAAATTCAGCAGAAGATTACAACAACGGAGGTACAAAAAGATGGAGACGCACTCAGCATTTAAGCAAAATGAAGTACAAGAACTTTTCTATCAGGCTGATCAGCTCTCTTCTTCTAATGTTCGTGATCAAATCGTTGAACAACTTTATAAAAAAAGCAATGAATTGATTAAAGAAGGAGTTAGTTTTACAAAAACAAAACATGATCAAAGAACAGAAAAGTTAGATGCTATTTTTACATCTCCTATTTGGGGATTTCCGATTATGCTCATTATGCTGGGAGTCATTTTTTATTTAACGATTGCAGGAGCAAATGTTCCATCTGCTATGTTAGCTAGTTTCTTTGGATGGATTGAGGGATATTTAACCTTAATGTTTACAACTTTACATGCTCCAGATTGGCTTCATGGAGTTCTTGTTTTAGGGCTATATCGGGGAACGAGTTGGGTTATTAGTGTTATGCTTCCGCCAATGGCGATATTTTTCCCTACTTTCGCACTTCTTGAGAATTATGGCTATTTGCCTCGTGTTGCTTTTAACATGGATCGATTGTTTAAAACAGTTGGGGCGCATGGAAAGCAATCATTAACAATGGCAATGGGGTTCGGATGTAATGCAGCAGCAGTTATGTCTTCACGAATTATTGAATCCCCTCGTGAACGAATGTTAGCTATCCTGACTAATAATTTTGTCCCTTGTAATGGTCGGTGGGGGACACTTATTGTTTTAGCTTCTCTATTTATGGCCGCAGGTTTTACAGGTGGAATGAAGTCTTTGGTCACAACGTCAGTAATCGTTGGTATTGTAATGTTTGGAATTATAATTACGTTTCTTGTTTCGTGGATACTTTCTAAAACAGCGCTAAAGGGTGTTCCCACTCATTATACCCTAGAACTTCCGCCTTATAGAAAACCAAAATTTGTTGATACGGTCATTAGATCTTCTTTAACTAAATCTTTAGCTGTCCTTAATCGTGCAATAAAAGTTGCAGCTCCTGCAGGAATTTTAACTTGGGTTTTAGCTAATATTCAGGTAGGAGATACTAGCATCCTATTGCATATTGTGAACTTTTTAGATCCGTTAGGACAGATAATTGGATTAGATGGCTATATCTTAATGGCATTTTTAATTGGGCTTCCAGCAAATGAAATTGTATTACCAATATTATTAATGGGGTATTTATCTACTGGTGCATTAATTGATGTAGACGGTATCGAGGATTTAAAGCAAATTTTTCTGAATAACGGCTGGACTTGGTTAACAGCTCTTAATATGATGTTGTTTTCATTGTTGCATTACCCATGCGGAACGACATTGGTTAATATTTATAAAGAAACAAAAAGTATAAAATGGACATTTTGGTCTTTTATGATTCCAACAGGGATTGCATTTTTAGTTACGTTCCTCATTACTCAAATAGTTCGTTTCATGGGATGGGTATAGAAAGAGGTAACACAAGTCCTTGGTTCGAGAAGAAATACCTGAAGAAAAATAGATTAGAAAGGAACAATTAAAATGGTTAAGCCCCTTATTTGGGGGCTTTTTTTGTTTGGTTATGAGGCATAAATGGGGAGGTAAAATGACAATTTAGTGAATATTATCAGTTTGTTTAAGTGGATGGGGGAAACATGCTATGATTGGATGGTCTCATTTATTAAAATATATATTATAAATAAAGATAGAATAGATGTACAAGGTTAACAAGCCTTTATAAAAAAGGTGATATAGATGTATTGGAGGAGGAACTTTGATGAAAAAAAATATGCCAAATTGGTTAAATAACACTTTAGTTGTCATTATTTCGATCGTATCTCTAGGCGGGGTAGCTCAAAACCTTGAATGGAGATCTAATAAAAAGAAAGAAAAGGATGTTGAAAATCATAATGGAAACTAAAGGAATATAGATTGTGGATTGGAAGCTGAATCGAAATTCTAAAAAAGCTCTCTATAAACAAATTGCCGAATATATTGAACATGGAATCGCTGATGGAACCTTTCCGGCAGATACTCCATTACCTTCAGAACGATCTTTAGCCAGTGAATTAAAAGTAAACCGAAGTACAGTAGTAGCAGCTTATGATGAACTGGAGGCTAACGGATTAATTGAGCGGAAAAAAGGAAGCGGAACGACTATTAGTAAGGATATTTGGGGAATGACTAGAAGGCGTATTCCCAGTTGGAACACCTATATTGAATCTGGTTCATTTTTGCCCAACTTACCGCTCATACAAAGAATTCGTAAAGAAATGGTCGAGCATAACTTAATTAATTTATCTAGTGGAGAATTATCAGAAGATTTGTTTCCCGTTGATTCTCTAAGAGAAATCCTTTCCGGCAGATCATTTGTTGGGAGCCTTGGTTATGACCACCCGCAAGGAAACGCATATTTAAGGGAAACGATTGTCTCTCATGTAAAACAATATAGAAGAATTCATACAGATCCATCTTCTATTATGATTACTTCTGGTGCTCAACAAGCTCTGCATCTCGTCGTGCAATGTTTACTGAAACCAGGGGATGCTGTTGCCCTTGAGGACCCTTCTTATTCATATAGTCTTCCTATTTTTCAATCAGCTGGCATACGAACGTATCCGTTGCCTGTGAATCGGGAAGGAATCGATCCGGATGATTTGTTATCTCTTCTTAAAAAGCGAAAAATTCGTATGATTTTTTTAAATCCTGCTTTTCAAAATCCTACAGGAACACTGCTTTCTATTGAGCGACGTAGAAGGATATTAGAGATTTCGTCTGAGCATGGAATCCCTGTTATTGAAGATGATCCTTATAGTTTAACAGCATTTAATGGAGAAGAAATTGCTACGCTAAAATCAATGGATGACTATGGAAATGTTTTATATATTAGTTCATTATCCAAAATCGTTGCTTCTGGTTTGCGAATTGGTTGGATTATTGGCCCGAAGTCTGTCATCGAAAGACTATCGGATGCTAAACAACAGATTGATTTTGGACATGGAATTTTTAATCAGTGGGTAGCAAATGACTTTCTTAGTTCTCCTTATTTTCATTCTCATATTGCTTATTTAAGGGAGCAGCTAGAAAAAAGAAGAAATCAAATGGTTTCAAGTCTTCATCAATACTTGAATAAGCAGGTTGAGTTTCATATTCCACAAGGCGGCATTCATTTATGGTGCAAGATAAATGAAACGTTGAATGAGAAAAAGCTGCTGGAGGAAGCGATAAAAAGAGGGGTCATCCATGTTCCAGGTTCTACTTTAGGGTCGAAAAAAGGATATGTGCGATTTACTTTTGCTAGAGAGAATGAAATATGCATTGATGAAGGGATTAAAAGATTTTCTGCTGCCTTAAAAAGTTTATAAACATGATGAAGGAAAAGAGTGCCTTAAAAAGATGTTGTAATAACAATCTTTGGGGCGCTCTTTTTAGTGTATCGCGAATTAATAAGGAGTAAAGACCATTAATAAATGGGGTTTTACTCTATTATTGATCTTTTCGTTTAGTGGAACTTTTAATCTATAGTGCATAGAATATTTTAATAAAATAATGACAAAATATTTTTGTCAAGTTTTTTGTTAAAATTTTATAGAAATATTTGACAATTTTGTGAAATATATTAAAATAAAAGCAAAGGAGCTGAGCTAAATGAAAACCAATTTAGAAATATTGAACCCTTTAAAATGGGTATGTGGAACTGCTAATGTCATTGGTTTAGGTATCCTGATTGTAAGTTTTATTGTAAACGGTTACAAGTGGAACTACATGTTATCGTTCATAGGACTAACAATTACTATTAGCGCGACACTCATATTTATGGTTGGTTTATTTTTCATTTTAACGGAAGAGCTGGTTTCAAATACGGACAAAGGGGAGAAGGTCATCCCAATTAAATCTAACGTATCCAATGTCGTTATGTTCAAAAGAAAAAGAAGAGTATCAAATTGATACTCTTCTTTCTACCTTTGACTTATATTCCTGGGATTTCATAAGCCCCCGCTATACAAAGTAAGGACCCTAGTATAGTAATGACTGCAAGGAATACGGAATACCAAACATGTGCATAAATAGATGCTTTATCTTCAGATTCTTCAGCATGATGAATATGACTACTTGGACACCAGATTGGACAAACGCTGTTGCCAGTAGAACGATTATTGCAACTGTAAGCGAAACTAAAAGGCATCATCGTGACAGAAACGGAAGAAAGCTATACGTCTCAAGACTGTCCGTTTTGCGGAGGCAGACATCGAGCAAAGGGAAGAACGTTGATTTGTTCTGTTCACAAAACAGAAATCCATCGTGATGTAAACGGTGCTCAAAATATTGCACGTAAACAACATCACATGGCCTTCCAACCACTGATTTCTGTTGTATTTAAACAGCCTGTTTGGTATCGACGTTTTTTGTCCAAAAAACAAGGAGATTCCTCTCTTAAGGACAAGCCTCCAACAGGAAAAAGTATCGCCGGTCGAACGGCGTAGTCGGCACAGACCTTGCCCACTTGAGAGAGAAGATCTCTCAAGTGTTGCTCACCTAAGTTTCACCTCTGCCTCTTCTTATAGACGATGGTAAGTAGTGGGATGTTTGTGAGAAAGAACCCCTTGGCTTTAGCCATGGGAGTGGTCAGAAGGGGCCGTTCATCATAGAGGGAGTTTTAAGGAGCAACATAAAAAATTATTTTCATTAATTAATCTTTGAGCATGAAGCGTGGCCCGTATGACAATGCCATAGCTGAATCCACGTTTAACATCATTAAAACAGAGTTTGACAATCCAACATATTCCGTTTTTTAAGGGAGACAAAAGTGCCTGGGTCTGTTCAGTAGAAAATCGACCCAGGCACTTTTTATTTATAAGGATTTAAAATGAAATTATATTATATTAAAAAAACAGGAATCAAAATCGATTCCTGTTTTTTTCTACATATAACTCTTTTTTGCTATGCTCCTTTTTAAATATTATTATATCAATGTATTTTTTTACGAAGATTTCCCCATCGATTGTTTTCGATAAGCAATTGATATTCCGTTTGTTTTAGAGAAAAACGAAAACAGATTAATAAATTATTATATTCCCCTTTTTCAAATATGTTATTAAATATCCCAGATTCCATTTATTGTATAACTCTTCATGAACATTTTGTGACATATATCACTTTCCATTGTTTTTTTTCCTTAATGATACTAATATAAGAATGTAATTGTAAACATGATAGCGTTATCAATTATTTTCAACACAACTTCTAAAAAAAAAGAAAGGGGAATCTTTATGAAAATGAAATGGACTTTATTAGCTCTTATTTTCGCTATTGCTACTGTGCTTACTGGCTGCGAAAATCCATTGGCTGTCTTCGATCCAAAAGGTCCTCAAGCGGCAACACTCTCAGATACTATTATTCTTACAATTTGGATAATGCTTGCTATCTGTGTTGTTGTAACTGTTGCCTTTATTTATATGTTAGTAAAATATCGTGCGTCTAAACAAAGCAAAGATTATGAACCTCCTCACATTGAAGGAAGTGCAGTTGTTGAAACAATTTGGACAGCAATTCCAATAATCATTGTTGCTTTCCTATCCGTTGTTACTGTAACTTCACTAAAAGACGTTGAGGCAACGCCGAAAGGATATGAAAACAAAGAACCTCTAGTTATTTATGCTTCATCATCTAACTGGAAGTGGCATTTTAGTTATCCGGAAGAAAATATTGAAACAGTAAACTACGTGTATGTTCCGACAGACCGTCCGCTTGAGTTTAAACTTTATTCTTATGGACCAATCTCAAGCTTCTGGATTCCGCAGCTTGGCGGGCAAAAGTATGCAATGGCCGACATGGTAACTACGCTTCACTTGTTAGCAGATGAACCAGGAGAAATGATGGGACGAAATTCAAACTTTAGTGGTGAAGGTTCTGCTCACCAACTATTTGATGTGCAAGCAGTTTCTCCTGCTGAATTTGAAGAATGGGTAGAAGAGGCTAAAGCTAAATCAGAGCCACTTACTGAAGAAAAGTTCGATCAATTATTAAAAACAGAGCATGTTGGTCGACAAACGTTCACTGGAACGCATTTAGAATTTAGTCCAGCTCCAGAAGGTTCTCATAACATGGACGACATGGAGAACAAGGAAGATATGGAAGACATGAATCATGACATGGAAGACATGGATCATGACATGGATCATAAATAATAGTTAACTTTAATAAATGAAACATATGAATTTCCAATTTTAAACATGACGAAAGGAGTCACAAAGTATGGAATTCTTTGAAAGATTCGCCGTGCCGCATCCAAGTTTTGCCATCTATGCATCGATGGTAGGGATTGCTCTTACTAGTCTCGCTATTGTTGTCGGCTTAACCTATTTTAAAAAATGGGGTTACTTATGGCGTGAATGGATTACAACCGTCGATCATAAGCGTATCGGGATTATGTATATCCTAGCTGCTTTGATTATGCTTTTACGTGGTCTTGTTGATGCGGTTATGTTACGTGCTCAGCTTGCCATTCCTGATAACACAATCTTAGATTCTCAGCACTACAATGAGGTATTCTCAGCACATGGTGTTATTATGATCATGTTTATGGCGATGCCGTTCTTATTTGGTTTAATGAATATCGTTACTCCACTACAAATTGGTGCACGTGACGTTGCGTTCCCACGTTTGAATGCAATCAGCTTTTGGTTGTTCTTCATGGGTGCTATGTTATTCAACATCGCTTTCGTAGTAGGTGGTGCGCCTGATGCTGGTTGGACATCTTACTTCCCGCTAGCTAGTGAAGAGTTTAGTCCATCAGTGGGTACGAATTATTATATGATGTCGCTTCAGCTTTCAGGTCTCGGTACATTAATGACAGGTATTAACTTTTTGACTACCATTTTTAGAATGAGAGCTCCTGGCTTGAAATTAATGCAACTGCCAATGTTCACATGGGCTATGTTAGTTACTAACGTGTTAATCATAGCTGTTTTCCCTTTATTTGCAGTAGCACTTGCATTTGGGGCAATGGACCGTATGTTCGGTACCCAATTCTTTACGATTGGTAATGGCGGTATGGATATGATGTGGGCGAACTTGTTCTGGGTTTGGGGACATCCTGAAGTATATATCTTAATCCTGCCTGCATTTGGTATCTATAGTGAAATTATCTCAACATTTGCACGTCGTAACCTATATGGTTATAAATCAATGGTTGCTTCAATGGTCGCTATCACTATTCTTTCTCTAGTTGTATGGGCTCACCATTTCTATACAATGGGGCAAGGAGTATTAGCAAATAGTATTTTCTCTATTGCAACAATGGCAATTGCCGTTCCGACAGGGATTAAAATCTTTAACTGGTTGGCGACACTTCGAAAAGGTAAAATTGAGTTTACGACACCAATGCTTTGGTCTATGGCCTTTATTCCGACTTTCTTAATCGGTGGGGTTACAGGGGTTATGCTTGCGATGGCAAGTGCCGACTTCCAATATCATAATACGATGTTCTTAGTTGCTCACTTCCATTACACAATTATTCCTGGTGTAGTATATGCGTTTATTGCTGGTTTAATTTACTGGTGGCCAAAAATGTTTGGTTTTATGCTGAACGAAAAAATCGGGAAAGTTTCATTCTGGTTGGTAGCCATCTTCTTTAACGTAACATTCTTCCCAATGTTTATTACAGGGTTAGATGGTCAAGCACGTCGTATGTACACATACTCTGAAGAAACTGGTTTCGGTCCATTAAACTTGATTTCTTCTATTGGAGCAATTGGATTAGCTCTTGGTTTCATTGTGCTTGCATACAACATCTATTGGAGTACTCGTTATATGCCAAGAAATATTGGTTCAGATCCATGGAATGCACGTTCTCTTGAATGGGCAATTCCTAGTCCAGTACCTGTATATAACTTTGCAACACTACCACGTGTTAAATCGTCACAAGCATTCTGGGATGCTAAGAAAAAGGGTCATAACTTATTCCCAGATAAAGTGGAAGAGATTCATATGCCAAATAACAGCGGTTTACCGTTTATCATGAGTGTCATCTTCTTTATTGGTGCGTTCTCTTTAATATTTGATATGATTCCTTTAGCAATTATTTCCCTAATCGGAGTCTTTGCTTGTATGGCTTACCGTTCATTTGAAGCTAACCATGATCACGGATATCATATTCACGTAAAAGAAATTGAAGAAACAGAAGAAAGATTGCGAGGTGCTAACAAATGAAAATAGATAACTCGCTTCCACTTGAATATAGTACAGAAGAAAATCGTTTGAAGATTTTAGGCTTTTGGATTTTCTTAGCTGCCGAAATTGCGCTTTTTGCAACACTTTTCGCGACTTACTTTGCATATCAGGGCCGTACAGGTAACGGTCCTGGTACGGAAATTTTCGAGCTTACACCAGTATTAATTAACACATTCGCTCTGTTAACAAGTAGTTTTACCATTGGATTGGCAGTTAATGCTATGCGACTTGGCAATAAAAAAGCAATGTTAACATTCCTTGGTATCACGTTAGCTCTTGGACTTGTATTCTTAGGAGTAGAAATTAAAGAGTTTTTCACATTCGTTCATGAAGGAGCAACAATCCAAACAAGTGGGTACTTATCGATCTTGTTTTCAACATTAGGAACACACGGTGCTCACGTATCGCTTGGTTTCTTCTGGGGATTATTCATCATTATCCAAGTGGCGAAACATGGATTAACTCCACACACAGCTAATAAAGCGTTCATCTTTTCATTGTACTGGCACTTCTTAGACGTAGTTTGGATCTTCATCTTCAGCTTCGTCTACTTGAAAGGAATGATGTAATATGGCACAGTTATTTCCTAAGCACCATGTAATGGGATTTATTTTCTCGTTGGTCCTTACGGTAGTTGCTCTTTCTGTTATTGTTTATGAGCTTTCTTATACAACAGCAATGGCTATTCTACTAATAACTGCTTTCATGCAAGCTGGCGTTCAATTAGTAATGTTTATGCATGCTGGAGAATCTGAAGATAAGGCTACAATTTACACTAACGTTATCTATATGGTATTCTTTGCTATAGTAACGATACTAGGTACACTGTTACTTTTCGTTTGGGATATGTAATAATATATAAAAGAAGAGTATCAAATTTGATACTCTTCTTTTTATTTCTGGCTCATAATCTTATTCTGAGTCTTTTTCTTATGCTCTAGAGGGCTGCCATGAGTAACAATTGCTCAATGGCGAATCTCTTAATGCCCCTCAGCCCTTTTCATACGGTAGCAAGCCGTGTTGACGAATTATTACGGTCAATAGCTTGAAGTCGCTGCATAAAATTGGCTGAATTTTTGGATGAGCCGGATTAGGACTGGAAATTGTTAAGGAATTAGTTGATGCCCAGGAAGGTGGCAAAATTAAGGTACAAAGTCAGATTGAACAAGGCAAGGAACTCAATTCTTAATTACGTTACAGAAGTTGAAAATAAAACAGCCGTATTTTTAGGTTGTTTAAAGTTGTGAAATTAGTGCAATGCTAGTGTTATAGAGAAGATATATATCCATAAAAAAGAAGCAGGATGTGGGGCTTCCTGCTTCTTAGTTTTTCCATTGTTTTTTTACTTGAGAAAGAGCTAATTGATGGATTTCTTCTGGAGCTGTATCTCTTGTTGCTAATACATTTGTTTGGTAAGTTCTTCCTTGGAAATCAACTGTAACTGTAACTTTAATCATTGTCATCTTCCTTTCTAGAATTAGTTTGGATGTAAGAGAGGTATACTCCGTTTTTCTCGCAATTTTCGAGTGGTTTTAATATTGGGGGTATTAATTATTTTTTTAATTATCTGATATTTTAGATAATTTGTCAATAAAATATTTTGTAAAAAATGTAAAAAACGTGGCTTTTAAGAGGAAAATCCGAAAGCATCTGCTGCTTATTTGCTTTCGGATTATGTATTCCTTAAATCTTTGTTAAAATAATTCCAATGATTGCAATGAAAATACCACTCATTTGATAGACTTTTAATTTTTCTTGAAACAAATAACAGCCAGCAAAAACAACAAATAAACAATTTAGACTAACAATTGGAAAGATAATACTTGCAATCCCTGTACTTAATGCATAGAAGTAACACCCATATCCGACAATGCTTAATAAACCAACAGCTGTTCCGATTCGAAGTTCAGATGCTTGTACTTTCTCACGTTTGAAAATAAGCGTAATCAATAAATAAATGCTGCCGCCTCCATACATGGCGATGAGTACGTCCAGTGGTTGAAACTGTAAGTGTGTAGACGTTTGCATTAGAATGCCTAGTGTTCCAAATGAAAAAATAGCAAAGCACACGTGCATAATCCAAACGAAATAGTGATGCTGTCCTTTTGCGTTAGGCGTATATTGAATTACGACTACTGCTATCATCATGAAAAATATACCAATCCATTGAGTAGATGAAATATGCTCATGGAAGATAAGTGCAGAACAGAGGATTGGAAATATAGCATTTGCTGCTACTAATGGTGCTGTTAAACTGGCTGGTCCTTTTTCGAAAGCCCGTGATAATTGAATATTTCCGTTCGTATTTAGAATGCCAATTAAAGCACCAATTAAAAGAGTTAATATATGGAAATTTGAACTGCCGGTAGCCATACTATAACTAAATGTGCATATAAAGGCAACTAAGTAGAAGAAAAATTGGATATGGATTTTGGAAAGGCCTTTTCCATTGCTCCACTTAAAAATACTGTTGTTAATTCCAAAACATAAACTCGTGACGAGTGCGGCAAAAATCCACATAATGAGATCGCTTCTTTCATATAAGGATGAGGATGTTTTTAATTTTACGCTCAAAAAAACGCTACAGCAATAAAAATTTGTAAGGGTTGAAAAGTTATATTGACATATTTATTTAATTTCCCTATTCTTAATAGGGATTACATTTCCATAGACACATTCCGTTATAACGGAAGAGGTTCATAGCAACAACCCTCTATAAAAAACTATGGTTTGAATGAGGACACTAATCAACCATATCTTAGAGGGGATATGGTTTTTTGTTTATGGCTGTGTTAAACGATAGGGTTAATTGATAATACCGTTTAACATAGACCCGTTTATAGCCTTTATGGGCATCGTTGTAAGAGCATAAATACTGAGGAGGATTTGTTGAATGGCTGGAAGATCAGAAAGTGAGCTGCAGGATATTACGTTACTTGGGAATCAAGGGACAAAGTATTTATTTGAATATACTCCAGATGTGCTGGAGACATTTGATAATAAGCATATAAGTCGAGATTATTTCGTTAAATTTAATTGTCCAGAATTTACGAGCCTATGTCCAATGACGGGACAACCAGACTTTGCAACCATTTATATTAGCTATATTCCTGATGTAAAAATGGTGGAAAGTAAATCTTTAAAGCTGTATTTATTCAGTTTTCGTAATCATGGAGATTTCCATGAAGACTGCATGAATATTATTATGAATGATTTAATTGAATTAATGGATCCGCGTTATATTGAAGTATGGGGGAAATTCACGCCGCGTGGCGGGATTTCGATTGATCCATATACGAACTATGGAAAACCGGGTACAAAATATGAAAAAATGGCGGAGCATCGCTTGATGAACCATGATTTATATCCAGAGAAAGTGGATAATCGCTAAAGAGTTAATAGAATGAAAAAGACAATTGCTTAGGCAGTTGTCTTTTTCAGTTTAGCTTCAGATGTATGAGCTGAAAATTGAAATGGATTTCTAGGATGACACATTTCATATCATGGTCTGTGTCCAGATGCTTTAGGAAATTTTTAGGGTGATTTATATTTGAAATGTAAAGTAAGAACGTATATATTTTAGTTTTTCACCAAGAGTCCACTCCGAAAATACAAATGTTCGCGATAAATAGAATTTGTGCTTGATTGTTTGAGGAAAACAAGTGATAATAATAGAAGAATTTTTACTGAATATTTCTAACAATAGGGGATGTCGTGATGAAAGTTATTAAATTTGGTGGCAGTTCATTAGCTTCTGGTGAGCAATTAAAAAAAGTGTTTAATATAGTAATCTCTGATTCTGAACGGAAAATTGTTGTTGTTTCAGCTCCTGGTAAAAGAAATTCTGATGATATAAAAGTAACCGATTTATTAATCGCTACTGCAGAGCGTCAATTACGCAATGAGAAAAGTGAAGAATTGATTGAAGAAATCATCGCACGTTATGCAAGTATTGCCGAGGAATTAAGTATTCCTGCAGATATTATCGCGACAATTCGTGAGGATCTTTTAGCTTTAGTACACGCGGATCAAAGCGATGAGAAGCGTTATATTGATGCGCTGAAAGCAAGCGGTGAAGATAATAATGCGAAGCTTGTAGCCGCGTTTTTCCAAAGCCAAGGTGTAGAAGCGGAATATGTATGTCCAAAGCAGGCTGGGTTAATTGTAACGGATGAAGAGGGATATACAAGTGTATTACCTGAATCTTATGAAAGATTGAGTGCTTTGCGTGATAGAAAAGGAATTGTTGTGTTCCCTGGATTTTTTGGATACACAGAGGATGGAGATGTATTAACGTTCTCACGCAGTGGTTCAGATATTACCGGTTCAATCTTAGCTGCAGCTGTTAAAGCAGATTTCTATGAGAATTTTACAGATGTTGATGCGGTTTATTCCGTGAATCCAAATGTAGTGTCTAATCCTAAGGAAATCCGCGAGATTACATATCGCGAAATGCGTGAGTTGTCTTATGCAGGTTTTACTGTTTTACATGATGAAGCATTAATTCCAGCATTTCGTGCAGGTATTCCGGTAAACATTCGCAATACGAATAATCCTACAGCACCTGGAACACTTATTGTGAATAAACGAAACAATACAAATGGGCCTGTTATTGGAATTGCGAGTGACAAAGGATTTTGCAGCATTTATATCAGCAAATATTTAATGAACCGTGAAGTCGGTTTTGGTCGTAAAATGCTGTCTATTTTGGAAGAGTACGGTGTAGCGTATGAACATACTCCATCTGGGATTGATGATGTAACATTAATCTTGCGCCAAGACCAAATGAACGCAGAAACGGAAGAGAAAATTGTACAGCGCTTAACAGAAGAACTTCATGCAGACGAAGTGATTGTTGAACATAATCTTGCTCTTATTATGGTTGTTGGGGAAGGTATGCGTCATAATGTAGGGACAACAGCAAGAGCAGCTAAAGCACTTGCTGATGCAAAGGTTAATATTGAAATGATTAACCAAGGTTCATCAGAAGTAAGCATGATGTTTGCGGTTAAAGGGGAGTCAGAGGACAAAGCGGTTCACGCTCTTTATCATGAATTCTTCTAATTACTTTTGCTAATTTCATATGATATATAATCTAATAATTTCACTGAAAGCATTTGGTTAGATTCTTCTATTTTAGACTTCGTTATATGTAGAAAGAGAAGGTGAGCGAATTCACCTTCTCTTTAGTTATATGTTTTATTGTTTAAACATGAAGGTTGAGAAAGCTGCTTGCATTCTCGGAATGCGAAATGATGGCAGCCTATGCATTGGTTCGTGTTTAATTGGGTTAGTGCATAGTTAATAGCTTCTCCGGTATGTTTGAAGAAATACTCTTCTCCAATTTCCTCTAGTAATTTATTTTTTTGTAACGTTTCTTTTAACGTTGATGTAGCCCCTGAAACTAGTACAGTTCCTCCAGAATTATGAATCTCTTTTACGATGTTTCGGAAAGTAGCTTCTCCAGTTGTATCCATAAACGGTACTTTACTAAGTCGCAAAATTAACACTCGTGGTTTCCCTTGCAGTGTGTTCAGTATGTTTTTTTCAAACGTTTGCGCTGCTCCAAAAAAGAGAGGTCCCTCGATTGTATAAATACTCACTTGTGGACAATCATGCTGATCATTTACAACATGGGGCAACACTTTACTTTGCTTATTATGATGATCTGGCAGTACTTTTTCTGTTATGAGCTGCTTGCTCATTTGGTTGACAAATAATAGGATGGCTAAAATAAGGCCTACTTCAACAGCTACAGTTAAGCTTGTAAATACAGTTAAGAGAAAAGTTAAAAGCAGAACAAGAGAATCTCCGGTTTTCTGTTTAAGTAAGTGGGCGAAATGTTTTCGTTCACTCATATTCCAAGCGACAATCATTAAAACAGGAGCCATGCTTGCCAGAGGAATCGCCGAAGCATACGGAGCGAGCAATAACAAAGTGAATAAAACAAAGACGCCATGAATGATACCAGACATCGGAGAGACGGCACCGCTTTTAATATTTGTAGCTGTTCGGGCAATGGCTCCGGTAGCCGGAATACCCCCGAAAAAAGGCGTGACGATATTGGCAACTCCTTGCCCGATTAGTTCGCGATTACTATTATGCTTACTGTTTGTCATGCCATCAGCGACAACAGCTGACAGTAGAGATTCAATAGCTCCTAAGGCAGCAATGACAAAAGCGGGAGCAAGCAATCGTTCAATTCTTTCCCAAGTTATATCAAGCATTCTGAATTGTGGAAGTGCATTAGGAATGCCTCCATAAACGGTTCCGATCGTTGGAACTTGTTCAGCAAAGAAGATAGACGCAACGATACTCGAAACAATTAATCCGGCTAAAGAGTTTGGTACTTTTGGTAGAAGTTTGGCTGTGCCTAGAATCACAGATAGACAGATGAGTGCTGTTATAATGCTATAGACATTTATAGTATCTACATGAAGGATAATTTCTTTCATATTTGCGATAAACTGCTCATGCTTTTCAATGCCTGTTAGTCCTAAAAAGTTGGCGATTTGCCCAGTGAAAATAATCACTGCAATTCCTGCAGTAAAACCAATTGTAACGGGGAGCGGGATATATTTGATTAATGTACCGAGCTTAAACATACCCATGAGACATAGCATGATCCCCGCTAATAATCCAGCTAATAGCAAGTCTGCATAACCATAGGCAAGAACAATGCCTAATAAAATAGGGACAAAAGCTCCGGTTGGTCCGCCAATTTGGTATTTGGAACCACCGAGTAGAGAAATGAGAATCCCAGCAATAATGGTTGTATAAATTCCATACTCTGGATTCACTCCAGAAGCAATGGCAAAAGCCATAGCGAGTGGAATAGCAATAACGCCAACAGTTATACCTGAGAGGATATCTTTTTGAAAATCGACTGATGAATAGCCTTGAAATCTCCCTGTAAATTTAGTTCTCACAGTATGCCCCTTCTTTTCTGTTCAATAGTTTTATTGTTCACTCTTTTCTGTCTCATCCAGTTCGTCTTCCAATATGGAAATGGTATCAATTAAATGATTATTATAAATTTCTTTAGCGATAGCGAGTAAGTCAGCAATTTTTGGATCACGAAGCGAATAAATGACCTTTTTTCCATCCTTCGTACCTACAACAATATTTTTTGCTCGAAGAACACTTAACTGTTGTGAAACAGCTGAGCCTTCGCTTCCCAAACTACTTTGAATTTCATTAACACTTTGATCTCCTTCGGTTAATAATTCAAGGATTTGAATGCGTAACGGATGTGCTAACGCCTTAAAAAATTCTGTTTTAAATCGCTGCATATGATTCTCCATTTCTTTATGAATATAAAATCAACATATTCAAATATTTGAATATGTTGATTTTACTACATTTTGTAAATAACATCAATGGGTTGTAAATTTTTACATATCGACTTTGGTATAAAAAAACCCTATAAGTAGACGGTAATATGGTGATCCATATTCCGTTTACTTATAGGGGATTGTTTTGTATCTAAATTAAACTTACGCACTTTTTTGTATAGGTGGTTCCTGCTCAAGTTTACGCTTATTAGATAGCCATTTGAAAGGAAATGCACAATAATCGACTATTTTTCCTTCGATTAGTGGTTTCGTCAGCACAGTGACAGGTTTAGAGCTTAGTATGAGCACAAGTAAAATCGCATACATCGGCAGCTGTAAATAATGCCAGATTGTTGTAAACTCTTCTGGATTGATGACGTATACGTATAGTGTTCGAACGATTGCTCCGTGAAGGATATAAATATAGGCTGTTTTTCGTCCTAAGTTTGTAAAGAATGTCTTTTTGGTTGGTACAAAGGATAAGAACGCAAAGCCTACTAAAAGTGAAAATGAATAAAACATGGCCCGTTTTAAGCCGATATACCATTCTTCATGTCCATTTGCAATATAGGAACGGTTTGCTCCTAACCAAGATTGAACTTCGGCTGGTGGAAATTGAGATACAATAAACCAAACTACTACAATAAAAACAATACCTAGTAATTTAGAAGACTTCTTTTTAACGATTTCAAAATGTTCTTTCTTCAAATAAAACCCTAACATAAAGAAAGGAAAGTAGGTAAAGGTTCTTTGAATATTAAAATAATGTCCAGCACCTTCGATATATCCGATTCCAATTCCAAAAATAAAAGCGAAAAGGAGTGGATGCTTTAAATTAGAGAAAATAAATAAAAGCATTTTCCACATAAATAAACTGAATATAAACCATAAAGTAAATTGTGGCTGGAAGAAGTCATAAGTGAATATGCTTTTGTCATATAATAAGTAATAGTAATATGCAAAAATTACTTGAAATAGTAAATAAGGTACAAGGATTGTTTTCGCCGTTTTTTCAATGTAACCAGGCCGATTAAAGCCCTTGGATAAAAAGCCTGTAATAATGATGAGGGCAGGCATTCTAAGCAAAGAAAGAAAGTTGTTTAATTCGAAGATAAACCAATGATGATGTTTTACTTGCACGATAAAGTGACCAAATACAACTAGAAATACGAGAATAAATCTAGCGTTATCCAAAAAAGGGTCACGTTCCTTGACAATACTAATACTTAACATCCCCTTAATTTTTATATATTTACAATCTTAGCTCGCAATGTTAATTTTAATCAATAAAAAAAGACTTGGAAAAGTCTTAAGTGAAAATACAGAGCCAGTATTGTTTCGAAGTTATTTAAATATAATTATAGCTTATTTCAAATATATTTCAAATATATTTCAATGGAATCGCTAGTAAAAGTAGATAGGAATTTCCTCTCGTTTTGATAGGGGGGACTCATTTGAATTTCTGAATAGAGGAATTTTCTCCTCAACAATTGTTTAAATGGTGATAAAAAACGCCTCTAGCAAAAAAGCTGGAGGCGTTGTTATGTAAAAAAATAGTCCCCGACTACCCGATGTTTGATTGTGGTAAATGAAGATAACTGAATAAAGAGGGGGCAATATTCTAGTGACTCATATTTACACAAAGCATCAATCATTTCTAATGGGTACAGAGAAAGTCGGGGTGACATTGTATGCTTGTACAATGTCTAAAAGGTGTACGATTTTAAAGATCGTACGTACTTATCAAAATTCATGAGATAATAATGAAAATCATTATCAATTAGAATTTTATCTCGTTTTTCTTTTTTTGTCAACAGATGTGTTGGAAATTTTTTTTATAAAATAGAAGAGCAGCTAAATCGTGTTAAAATTTTAATGCAAATTGTATAATTGGAACAATTAACAAAAGGTTTTCAGATTTTTGGAAAATAAAATACATAATGGATGTTCAAAAAGGGTGAATCGATGATAAAACTATTTAAATATTTGAAACCATATCAACTATTCATCGGGCTTGCTCTCTTTTTTCTATTCGTTGAACTTGGAGTAGAGCTCGTACAGCCGTTGTTAATGGCAAAAATTATTGATGAAGGAATTATGCAGAAAGATTTATCGGTCGTTGTTTTTTGGGGCTCTATCATGATGGGGATGGCGCTGTTTTCCTTTCTTGGAGGAATTGTTAATTCTTTTGCTGCTTCACATGTTGCTCAAAGTTTTGGTTACGATGTTCGAAAACGTTTGTTTGAAAAAGTGCAAGCCTTTTCATTTTCTAATTTGAATAAATTTGCTGCTTCTTCGTTAATTACGAGATTAACGAATGATGTAACAATGATTCAAAGTACAGTATTTATGGGCCTTCGCATTATGCTGCGTGCCCCGCTAATGGTCATCGGCGGGGTTGTAATGGCGCTTTTCGTCCATGTTCAGTTAGCGCTTATTTTAGTCATTATGATTCCCGTTCTTGTGTTCTTTTTAGTATGGATGATGAAGCGAGCGATGCGTTTATTTAAAGGTGTACAGGAGAGATTAGATCAAGTAAATAGTGTAATACGTGAGAACTTGATGGGAATGAGAGTCATTAAAGTGTTTCTGCGAAAAGATCATGAGGTGAAGCGTTTTGCTGCAGCAAGTGATGAATTAAAAGAGAAAACAACTGTATCTCTACGATTCATTGAAACGACGATACCAGTATTAATGCTCGTCATGAATGGCGGAATTCTCTTTATTATTTGGCTGGGCAGTGAGTATATTTCGACTGGCGATATTCAAGTCGGAGAGGTAGTTGCTATTGTCAATTATGCAATGAGAATTACAGCTTCCCTCTCTATCTTATCTTGGTTAATGACAGTAGTTGCACGAGCGAAGGCATCCGCAGACCGTGTGAATGACATAGTAGATACAGAAATCGATCTTCTTGATGCGAAGGAAACGGGTTATATAGAGGGGAAATATGAAGGAAAGATACAATTTGATTCGGTCTCTTTTCGTTACCCAGGAAGTGAAGCACTTGTATTAAAAAATCTTTCGTTTACCGCTGACCCGAGAGAAACGGTAGCGATTATGGGGACGACAGGATCTGGGAAAACCTCATTATTTCAATTGATTCCTCGGCTTTTTGATATTGAGTCTGGGTATATTTATTTGGATGATGAAGAGCTTACGCATATACCGCTTCATACGCTTCGAAAGCAAATTGGCTATGTGCCGCAAGAGGCTGTCCTTTTTTCAGGATCCATCCGAGAGAATATTGCGTGGGGCAAGGAAGAAGCTTCTATTGAAGAAATTATGTTGGCAGCCAAACATGCGCAAATTCATGAAACCATTATGCAATTACCTAAGCGATATGAAACAACTTTAGGCCAGAAAGGCATCAACCTTTCTGGTGGACAAAAACAACGTCTTTCAATTGCTCGTGCCCTTGTTCGAAATCCCCAAATTCTCTTGTTAGATGATAGTACAAGTGCTCTGGATTTAAAAACAGAGGGAAAGTTGCTTCATGCATTAAAAGGGTATAGCTGTACGACGCTTATTATTACTCAAAAGATTAGCACAGCGATGGAAGCGGATAAAATCTTATTGTTAGACGAAGGGGAGCTGATTGCTATAGGGACACATACGCAATTAGCCGAGACGAATGCTCTTTATCAAAAAATTATTCAATCCCAGTTCGGAAAGGAGGGATTGCGATTTGAGGCCAAAAGCTAAGGTGAAAAAGCCGGAAAATTGGTTTCCGACGGTAAAGCGTATTTGGGGTTATTTGCGTGAAAGGAAAAAAGGCATTGTATTTGTCTTACTTATGGTTATTGCAAGCTCTATGCTCGGTTTATTAGGACCTTATCTGGTAGGGGTCGCGATTGATGAATATATTGTAACGAAAGATGGGAGCGGGCTTTTGCTTTTATTGTGCAGTTTGCTTGGTGTTTATGTATTCTATTCTCTTTCAACATGGCTGCAAAATTATTGGATGATTGGGATAGCTCAACATACGGTTTACCGGATGCGGAGCGATTTGTTTTATCAATTTCAATTACTGCCGATTTCCTTTTTCGATAAACGAAAGCATGGCGAACTGATGAGTCGTGTTACGAATGATATGGAAAATGTTAGTTCTACGTTAAATAGCTCCGTTATTCAGATTTTTTCTAGTGTGTTGACGCTGGTTGGAACGATTGGAGTAATGCTATGGTTAAGTCCGTTATTAACATTGCTAACGCTTACGATTGTGCCGCTTATGTTCTACGGCATGAAGTGGATTACCAATCGAACAGGAAAGCTATTTAAAGAGCAGCAGAGCAGCATTGGTGAATTAAATGGATTTATTGAGGAAACCATTTCTGGACAGCGGATTGTCAAAACGTTTTCTCAAGAAGAGAAGGTTATTGGAGAGTTTTTAGAAAGAAGTGAAAGATACAAACGTTCTTCCTTTTGGGCACAATCTTACTCGGGGTTAATTCCTAAGTTGATGAACTTACTAAATAACCTTAGCTTTACGATTATTGCAGCAATTGGTGGATATCTGGCGTTAAAGGGTGTTGTTTCAATTGGGGTTATTGTAATCTTCACGGAATATTCCAGACAGTTTACTCGTCCATTGAACGAATTAGCCAATCAGTTTAATACATTGTTATCGGCGATTGCAGGTGCAGAGCGAGTATTTGAAGTGTTAGACGAACGAGAAGAGGCACAAGATGAGAAGGAGGCTAGTGTTCTCCGACATGTGACAGGGAAAGTAGAGTTTGAACAAGTCTCTTTTTCCTATGAAAAAGAAGGGAATAATACGATTAAAGATGTAAGTTTTCATGCTAATCCAGGGGAAACAATTGCACTTGTTGGACCGACAGGAGCGGGAAAAACGACGATTATTAATTTACTATCTCGTTTTTATGAGGTGCAAAGTGGACGTATTATGGTAGATGGACAGGATATTAGTAATATAACAAGAGTTAGCTTGCGCTCTCATATGGGCTTTGTTCTGCAAGATTCGTTTTTATTTCAAGGAACGATTCGTGAAAATATTCGATTCGGACGTCTAGAAGCAAGTGACACAGAGGTCGTTGAGGCTGCTAAACTAGCTAATGCACACTCTTTTATTATGAAGTTGCCCGATCAATATGACACAGTGCTGAAACAGGATGATAGTGGAATTAGCCAAGGACAGCGACAGTTGTTATCGATTGCACGAGCGATTCTAGCAAATCCAACAATTTTAATTTTAGATGAAGCAACAAGTAACATCGATACAATAACAGAAGTGAAGATTCAAGAAGCGTTGGAACACTTAATGGAAGGAAGAACGAGCTTTGTCATTGCTCATCGCTTAAATACTATTCAACAAGCTGATCAAATTCTGGTGTTAGAAAAAGGGTGTATTATTGAAAAAGGCTCGCATAGAGAATTGTTAGAAGTAAAAGGGTTTTATTATGAGTTGTACCATAGTCAATTAAAAGGAGATAAGATTGGTTAACTTTTGCATGCTATTCAGGGAAAAGGCTGAATAGCATGTTTTTTTATGAACAAATCCAATTTGTTGCATATAAAAGAAATCGGTTACTTATAATTCAGAATAGAAAGATAATTACATGATGGATTCTTGTATGTTACATAGCTAATCATCAAAGGAGGTGGGCGGATGGTTCACGCGACCTTTCTTTCTTAAGCATCTAATTTTTTTTCAAAAATGATGAAGAGGGGTTGAAGGAGAATGAAAGCGCTTAAATCGTTGATTATTTGGGGAATTGTATCGGCTATAGGAGCGTGGAGTTTTGCAGCAATCGCCTTAAACCGAGGAGAAAGTATTAATGCTATTTGGCTTATAATAGCAGCTCTTAGTGTATATGCAGTTGCCTATCGTTTTTATAGTAAGTTTATTGCTAGAAAAGTGTTTGAATTAGATGATAATAGGAAAACGCCTGCAGAAATCCATAATGATGGGAAAGATTATGTACCGACGAATAAATGGGTGTTATTCGGTCATCACTTTGCTGCGATTGCTGGTGCAGGTCCGCTTGTCGGCCCCGTTTTGGCAGCACAAATGGGGTATTTACCTGGAACGATTTGGCTTATTGTTGGGGTTGTTTTGGCGGGAGCTGTACAGGATTTTATTATTCTATTCGGATCGATGCGTCGTAATGGTAAGTCGCTTGGAGAGATGATTAAAGAGGAAATGGGGCCAATTACGGGTTTAATCGCAATGGTAGGCATTTTAGGCATTATGATTATTTTATTAGCGGTCCTTGCTCTCGTAGTGGTAAAAGCTTTAATTGGTAGTCCATGGGGGATGTTCACGATTGCGGCAACGATTCCGATTGCGGTTTTTATGGGAATCTATATGCGTTATATTCGGCCGGGACGAGTCGGAGAAGGTTCGATTATCGGTATTATTCTATTAATACTCGCTTTATACTTTGGTCAATACGTGTCAGAAAGTGAAACGCTAGCGCCATTATTCACATTTAGTGGTGAAACGATTGCAATCATGATGATTATATATGGATTTGTAGCATCTGTTCTCCCGGTTTGGCTGTTGCTTGCTCCGCGTGATTATTTAAGTACATTTTTAAAAATTGGGACGATTATCGGTTTAGCATTAGGGATTTTATTTGTATTACCGGTGCTTGAAATGCCAGCTGTAACTCAGTTTATCGATGGTACGGGTCCTGTATTCTCCGGTAACTTGTTCCCGTTCTTATTTATTACAATCGCTTGTGGAGCCGTATCGGGTTTTCACTCTCTTATTGCTTCTGGAACAACACCGAAAATGATTGAACGTGAATCGCATGCTCGTCCAATTGGTTATGGTGCGATGCTAACGGAGTCGTTTGTTGCAATTATGGCCATCATTGCAGCTTGTGTAATAACGCCAGGTATCTACTTTTCTTTGAATAGTCCAGCTGCCGTCATTGGAACGGATGCAGTGTCAGCGGCAACGACCATTTCTGAATGGGGGTTTGTCATTACCCCGGATGATATTACGACGCTTGCCGATGATGTAGGAGAAGAAACAATTCTATCGCGTACGGGCGGGGCACCGACATTTGCGATTGGAATGGCTTATATTTTTTCAGAAATCATTGGCGGGAAGGCCTTGATGGCTTTTTGGTATCATTTTGCGATTCTCTTTGAAGCCTTGTTTATTTTGACCACGGTAGATGCGGGGACGAGAGTGGGCCGTTTTATGATTCAAGATATTATCGGAACGGTTTATAAGCCGTTTAAGAAAACAGAAAAGTGGCTTCCAAACGTAATAGCGACCTTCTTATGTGTATCTTTGTGGGGATATTTCCTCTATCAAGGGGTTATCGATCCTCTTGGAGGGATTAATACTCTTTGGCCGTTATTTGGGATTGCCAATCAAATGTTGGCTGCCATTGCTCTCTTACTGGGGACAACGGTATTGTTTAAAATGGGAAAGAAAGCGTACACATGGGTTACACTTGTACCGACAACTTTCTTATTAGTGATTACGATGACAGCCGGTTGGCAAAAGTTATTCCATAAAAATCCTGCGATCGGTTTCTTAGCACATGCGAATAAATTTAAAGACGCTTATGATAATGGGGAAGTGCTTGCACCAGCAAAAGATTTGGCTCAAATGAAGCAAGTCATTATTAATGATTATGTCGATGCAGCATTATGTGCAATTTTTATGATTGTGGTAATTACAGTTTTAATTTCGGCGATTAGATTATGGATTAAAATATTAAAGAATCAAAAAATTGATTCACATGAAACGCCTTACGTCTCACGAACATGAGTGGGGGAATGAAGAATGGTAAAGAAAATAGTCAATATGTTACGTTATCGTAAGCAGTTTATTAGTTTGCTTGTCGGTGTTCCGAGTTATGAAACATATGTGGAACATATGAAAGAACATCATCCGCACGAACCGATTAAAAGTCGTAAAGTATTTTTCTGTGAAGTACAAGAAGAACGATATAACGCAAAGGGTGGCAAAGTATCTCGTTGCTGTTAATAAAAGTATGAGGAAGGGTCCTCCGTTGTGAGGATTCTTTTTTTTTGCCTATTTTTGGCGTTGAGATAGGCCTGACATTCTTTGAAATATATTTTCGTGCATGATAATGGGAAATTTAGCAGCGGAGGAATCTAAGTGGTATGGCATTATAAATGGTTTAATATAATACATGTAATAAAAAATAACATTTACGAAAAAAATTAAATAAATGTATTGAATTTTTAGAAAATTAATCATATGATATATTATATAACACTATATGTAAGGAATATTAACATAAAGGGGAGAGGGAATTATGCAATTAGCAGATTCGGTATTTATGTTTGTTGCTACAATGTTAGTTTGGTTAATGACTCCAGGAATTGCCTTATTCTATGGAGGAATGGTACGAAGTAAAAATGTGCTAAGTACAGCAATGCATAGTTATATGCCAATGGCTGTTATTTCTCTTCTTTGGGTAGTTATTGGATACTCGCTTGCATTTTCTCCAGGAAATACTTTCATCGGTGGACTAGATTGGGTCGGATTAAAAGGGGTAGGTTTTGAACCTGGACCGTATAGCGACACAATTCCTCACAGCTTATTTATGTTATTTCAAATGACCTTCGCGGTTTTAACCGTTTCGATCATCGCTGGCGGCGTTGCTGAGCGTATGAAATTTTCAGCCTTCTTAATTTTTTCAATTTTATGGTCGTTGTTTGTATACGCTCCGGTTGCACACTGGGTATGGGGCGGCGGCTGGTTACACGCAATTGGTACAATCGATTTTGCTGGCGGCAACGTTGTACACATTTCATCTGGTGTAGCTGGTTTAGTATTAGCGATTATGTTAGGGAAACGTAAAGAATCCGTAAATAGTTCTCCGCACAATCTTCCGTTAACATTTCTTGGTGCCTCACTAATTTGGTTTGGTTGGTACGGATTTAATGTAGGAAGTGCTCTTACACTTGATGAAGTAGCTATGAATGTATTTGTAAACACAGCGGTTGCGGCAGCGGCTGGGATTATTGGTTGGTTAGTTGTCGAAAACATGATTAATAAAAAGCCAACGATGCTTGGAGCGGTATCAGGGGCTCTTGCAGGTCTTGTAGCAATCACACCAGCTTGTGGATTTGTCACTCCTTCAGCTTCTATTATTATTGGTCTTATTGGCGGGGCATTATGCTTCTGGGCTATCTTCTCATTGAAATCGAAATTAGGCTATGATGATGCCTTGGATGCTTTTGGATTACATGGAATTGGCGGAACGTGGGGCGGTGTTGCAACAGGATTATTTGCAACAACTTCTGTAAACGCCGGTGGAGCAGATGGTTTATTCTATGGTGATGCTAGCTTATTATGGAAAAGCTTAGTTGCTATTATCGCTACTTATATATTCGTTGCAGTTGTCACATTCATTATTGCGAAAGTTACTAGTATTTTTGTGCCGCTTCGTGTGAATGAGGAAGATGAGTCGGTTGGTCTTGATATTTCTTTACATGGTGAAAAAGCATACCACGAATCAATTTAAAGAAAGGTGATTATATATGAGTGAGATATTAACGAAAATTGATATTATTACCCGGCCGATTAATTTCGAGAAATTTAAAGCGGAGCTTGCGAAAATTGGGGTAAGTGGGATTACGGTATCGGATGTGAAGGGCACCAGTCTTCAAAAAGGCTATATTGAAACATATCGTGGAGTCAATCGAGAAAATTCATTACATGATCGAATTAAAATTGAAATTGTCGTTTGTGAAGTTCCTGTCCAAGATGTAGTGGATGTGACAAGGAAGTTTTTAAGTACAGGAAAACCAGGGGATGGGAAAATATTCATTTATGAATTAGCGAATGTAGTAAAAATCAGCACAGGTGCAGAAGGTTATGATGCACTGAAAGATGAGAAGTAAGCATCTTTTGAAAAAGGAGCGGTCATAATGGGAAGGTTAGTTCGCATTGTTACGGCGAAGAAACAGAAGATTGTTAATACGCTTATAGCAGAGAAGGTGTATGAACCTACGGACCGTTCCTTTTTATTAGACTTACCATTAAAGAATTTAGAAGACCTTTTATTAATTCAAAGGGAATCGATGATTAATCAAGAAAACAATCAAACGTAGAAGGAGCCGTTCTTCTTCCTCTTTAGATGGAAGGACGGTTTTCTTGTTTTACCCATAGAAATTTTTTTGCATTCCGACTATAATGAGTGAAGAAATAATTATTGCGCATTTTTTCTGGTTTTTTCACGTTTTTCGCTTTTTTAACACCATTTTTTGTTTGGTAAATAAAAAAGACGATGGTGTTAATCAAATTTTAGATATAAAACAAAAAAGAACCTTTTTAAATAGACTAAACGAGAAACAAAAGAGTAGGTTGGTGGGATGAAAAAATGGATCGATTTTCAATTGAATCTGTATTAAATATTGTAAATGATTTTTTACCAATGGAGAATGCATCAATTGCTGTGTCTGATGAAAAGCAATTTATTTATTATCAACCGAGTAAACAAATTGACTTAAAGATTCAACCAGGGGACATAATAAATAGCGACACTATAACGTACAAAGCGTTAAGTGATCAAAGAAAGGTTTCTGAGCACGTTGATAATAATAGCTTTGGTATTCCGTATTTCGGAGTTGCTGTGCCGATTATGGACGGAGATAAACCAAAGGGAGTCGTTACAGCTATTCTGCCTTCCAAGCCGCTTTTACTTTCTACATCATTCTTAACCGTGAAAACGAATGATCGTTGGATGCCTATTCCGAATGATGAAATTATGTATTTGGAAGCACAAAATCGAAAAACACGTATTCAGTCGAGTCGTGTCAATGGCTTTCATAAACTGAATTTAAGTGAGCTTGAACTTGTGTTACCAACAGATAACTTCATTAGAGTGCATCGTTCATATATTGTGAATATCCACTTTATTGAGGAAATCTTGCCAGATTTTCATTCAACTTTTTTACTTGTGATGAAGGATAAGTCGAAAATTCAGGTGAGTCAAACATATGCAAGTCAATTTAGACGAGCGTTAGGTTTCTGATTTATTGGCTTTTTTCTTCTTTGTGCCTTAAAAATTCTGGCTTGATTTATTTTTAAGGCCTTTCATTCCAAAATGAATGTGACTCTAACGTTAGATTGTTAAAATGAACAAGTATAGAAAAGCGGAAATGGGGGACTTTTGTATGAACGAAAGCGTTTTCAAGAAAATTCGCAATAAGCAATTTCAAGATAAAATTGTAACTGCCAAGGAAGCTGCTTCATGGATTGAAGATGGCATGGTACTTGGTATGAGTGGATTCACTCGTGCTGGTGATGCTAAAGTTGTTCCAATGGCACTTGTTGAAAGAGCAAAAACTGAACAATTTAAAGTAGACGTATATACTGGTGCTTCATTAGGGCCAGAAGTTGATAAATTTATGGCAGAAGCTGGAGTTATCCGTAAGCGCGGACCGTTCCAAGGTGATGCTGGAATTCGTAACAAAATTAATACTGGCGAAGTTACTTATGTTGACGCACATTTATCTCATAATGCTGAATTAGTTCGTCAAGGAATTATGGGACCAATCGATTATGCAATTATCGAAGCTGCTGCAATTACTGAAGATGGTTTGTTAATTCCAACAACATCTGTAGGTAACTCACCAATCTTCGTTCAAGAAGCGAAAAACATTATCATTGAGTTGAACGTTACTCATCCTGATTCATTAGAAGGTATTCATGATATCTATGTACCTGCTCCACAAGGTGAGCGTGAGGCAATCCCAATGACGAAAGCTTCAGATCGTATCGGAACAATTGGTATTCCATTAGATCCAGCAAAAGTTAAAGGTATTGTAATTTCTGAAGAGCCAGACGCTCCTTCATTAATCGTTCCTCCAGATGAGGAAACGCAAACAATGGCAAACCTTTTATTAGATTTCTTCCGTGGAGAAATTAAAGCTGGTCGCTTAACAAATAAATTAGCTCCACTTCAATCAGGTGTAGGTTCTGTAGCAAACGCGGTATTAGATGGCTTTGCTAATTCTGAATTTGAAGATCTTGAAGTATCTTCAGAAGTACTTCAAGATGCTGTATTCAACTTAATCGATGCAGGTAAAGTTAAATTCGCAGCAGCTACTTCAATTACACTTACTGAAGAGTTACAGAAAAAAGTATATGGCAACTTAGAAGCTTATGCTGATAAAATTTGCTTACGTCCACAAGAAATTTCTAACCACCCAGAAATTATCCGTCGACTCGGTTTAATTTCAATCAATACAGCGTTAGAACTTGATATCTATGGAAATGTTAACTCTACACACGTTTCAGGTACAAGAATGATGAACGGTATCGGTGGATCTGGAGATTTCGCTCGTAACGCTCGTCTAGGTATTTTCGTAACGAAATCTTACGCAAAAGGTGGAAACATCTCAAGTATCGTACCTATGGTTTCACACGTAGACCATACTGAGCATGATGTGGATGTAATCGTAACTGAACAAGGTATCGCTGACTTACGTGGACTAGCTCCAAAAGAACGCGTTGAATTAATCATTAACAACTGTGCACACCCAGATTATCGTGAACAGCTTTGGGCTTACTTCAACGAAGCTGTTGAGAAAACTGGTGGTCATCAGACTCCACACGTTCTTGAAAAAGCATTATCTTGGCACGTTAACCTTGCTAAGAACGGTACAATGAAAGAAGCTTCTCTTCAAGAGCAAAAATAATAGATAAACAATTCGCTATGGCATTTGCTGTAGCGAATTTTTTTTGGACAAGCACGTTATACATTCTGAATTACTAGATAGTATAAACAGATTATGTAGATTTATACAAAGAATGAGAATTCGTTAACACGTTATAAGGTGATTTGGTAAGGCTAATATGGAAAAATAATAATAAAAAATGTTGTCCGTTGAGAAAGTGTGTTACACTGCAATCAGTAATAGAAAAAAGAAATGATATGTTTCTCCATCTTATTGAATTGAGAAAAAATGTGGAGGAGGGGAACTGTTGTTTAAATCAAAACTGCATTTTTGGACCTTTGAGCTGTTGATGATTGCTGTGCTTATTTTTGTAAGTACAAAAATTTCATTTCTATTCGAACCAATAGGTATTTTCATCACAACTTTGTTTTTTCCTATTCTGATTGCAGGGTTTCTATTTTTTCTCTTTAATCCGATTGTGACATTTTTAACGAAAGGGAAAGTACCGAAAGGGTTGGCGATTCTCCTTATTTATGTTGTCTCCCTTAGTTTAATTGGTCTGTTAATTGGTTTATTGGGTCCATCTTTATCGAAACAGGTTACAGAATTGATCAATGATATTCCAGGTTATTTCAATGAGTCTAGGAAATTCATTGAGGATATGTCCGAAACAATGTGGTTTAAGTGGACGATGGAGCAGGATTATGTTTCATTAGAGGAGATTGGGAATACACTTCAAAACTATTTAACGACACTTCCAAGTAATATAACGAATAGTCTTTCATCCATTTTTAGCGTAGCGACGAACATTACATTAGTCATTGTGACAGTTCCATTTATTTTATTTTATATGTTAAAGGATGGACATAAATTCTCGCGTGCTTTATTACGCTTTGTACCAAAAGGATATCGAAAGTCTGGGTTAGTCATTTTAAGAGAGACAATGGAAACATTGGCAACATACATACAAGGTCAACTGCTAGTCTGTTTCTTTGTTGGTGTCGGGACGTTTATTGGGTATTTAATTATTGATTTACCATACGCGATTTTGTTTGCTTTAATATGTGCCATTACCAATATTATCCCATATGTTGGTCCGTTCTTAGGCGGAGCGCCAGCTTTTGTTATCGCGTTAATTCATTCTCCAACGCAGGCTGTTTTGGTGATTGTCGTCATTACAATTGTACAGCAGCTTGATGGAAATTTAATTTCACCACTTGTGATTGGGAAGAAGTTGAACACACATCCATTAACAATTATTATTCTTTTACTTGTTGCTGGCAATCTGGCTGGTATTTTAGGGATGATTTTGGCTGTTCCAACATATTCGGTCGTCAAAACTATCGTTTTAAATATCGTGAAGTTTATAAAACTGCGTAAAAAAGAGCAGGATGAAGAAATATTAGAGTGAATAAAAGCGAGTTCTTATAGGAACTCGCTTTTATTTTTTTATCTGAAAGGTGTGTGAAACCGCGGTTTCACACGCATAGACCAAAAATTGTATAAATCAACAATGTTTATTAGCAAAGCCATCTGCAAATAAACAGGATATCATGAAAAACGTTCTTTATAATTGATAATATTCACGAATTAAATACGAAATCCACTTGCACTGTGGGTTGTTTTTAATGTTTTCTAACAAGCCCTTTGTAATAGCTAGGCTTGTGTTTGGTTTGAATAGATTATCTTTTAGAATTTGTAGCGACTCTTGCTCAATAGGATTTTCGATATCACCGATTTTTTGTTCAATTAGTGCAGCGATATGTTCTGTTGTTACCTGTTCATGTATAGGTTCCTTAATAATACGTATAATATCTCCTGAAATGAAAGGGATTGTTGAATGTTGAGCTAGTAAAGCTGTTTTTTCGACGAGTGATTTAGTTAATGAATCTATATCTAACGGTAAATTAAAGCGAAGATACAAGCCTGAGTAAATCTGTATAAACCCTTTAATACAAATTAATAAATCGTATTTCGTTTCCTCAATCTGTTCACCGTATAATTGATCTAATATATACAGTATGCTTTCATTAATGTGACTGTCATAGTAATCATGTTTAGAGATTAGTTCCTCATTAAAGGTTTGTGTTTGTTCTTTGAGAAACATTTTAGCGAAAGCTGAATGTTTACTGAAAGAACGGAATGTTGTGAAGTAGAATACATAAAGAAGTTCTTCCTTGTTTGAACAATTTCTGACTGACTGGTCAATATCAGATGTGATTTGCATCATAAAGTAATCGATTAATGCCAGAATTAACTCGTCTTTTGATTTAAATGAAAGGTAAAAAGCCCCTTTTGAGATACCGCAGCGCTCCGTAATTTGTTGAACAGAAGTTGCTTCGAAGCCTTGTTCTGAAAATAGCTCTAATGCTTTATCCATTATTAATTGTTTTTTGACCATCTGTTAAAATCTCTCCTACATAATTTATTGACAATTGACCGATTAGTCATTAGTATAAATAATTGAATTGAACAAGTCAATTAAAGGCAGGTGCAAGGGTGAAAAGTTTAGTTAATTTTGTCTTGAAAAATAAACTAGCAGTTTGGTTACTGACAATTATCATCACTGTCTCAGGAATTTATTCCGGTACACGAATGAAAATGGAGACGATACCAGATATCTCAATTCCATATTTAATGGTAACAGCAGTGTATCCGGGTGCAACTCCTGAAAAAGTAATGGATGATGTGTCTATACCATTAGAGAAAACACTTGAAAGCTTAGAAGGAGTAAAAGCTATTTACTCAAATTCATATTCTAACATGGCAAGTTTGCAGGTAGAGTATGATTATGAAAAAGATATGGATGAAGCAAAGCGTGAAATCCAAGCTGTGCTTGATACAGTGTCACTGCCTGAAACTGTCGAAGAACCATCAATTTCTAAGATTAGTATGAATATGATGCCTGTTGTTGCATTAAGTGTAAGCAGCACGGAAGAAGACATTGTCGGGCTAACAAAGACAGTAGAAGAAAGTTTATTGCCAAAGATTGAGAAAATTGACGGTGTTGCTTCTGCAACAATTACCGGTCAACATATTGAAGAAGTTGAATTAACATACGATGAAGAAAAAATGGCTTCTTTAGGTGTGACAGAAGAAGACGTTGAAAAGATGATTCAAGCAAGTGATATGGCCGTATCGCTAGGTCTATTTGAGTTTGAAGAATCAGAACAAGCCGTTTCCGTTGACGGGAAGTTCATGACAGCAAATGAGTTAAAGAAAATGTTAATTCCGGTAACACCATCAGCTGCAAACCCATCACCAGTTGTAGAACTTGGTGACATTGCAAAAATTGAAGTAGTTGGGAAAGTGGAGTCTGTATCTCGTACGAATGGTGAAGAAGCCATTGCGATTCAAATCGTAAAAGCACAAGATGCAAACACCGTAACAGTTGTTAATGAGGTAAAAGAGTTAATGAAAGAAGAAGAGAAGAGCATTGACGGACTTGTTGTTGATATGACACTTGACCAAGGTGCTCCAATCGAGGAATCCGTTACAACAATGATTGAAAAAGCAGTATTTGGCGGTTTAATTGCTGTTTTAATCATTTTGCTATTCTTACGTGACTTCAAATCAACGATTATTTCGATTGTCTCCATTCCAGTTTCAATTTTCATGGCATTATTATTATTAAACTGGATGGATATTACGTTAAATATTATGACGCTCGGTGCGATTACGGTTGCGATTGGTCGTGTTATTGATGACTCGATCGTAGTAGTAGAAAACATTTATCGTCGTTTGCATTTAAAGGGAGAGAAGCTGTCAGGGCGCGCGTTAGTTCGTGAAGCGACGATTGAAATGTTTAAACCAATCTTGTCGTCTACATTAGTAACGGTTGCGGTATTCGCACCACTCATCTTTGTAGGTGGTATGGTTGGAGAGTTATTTATGCCATTTGCATTGACAATGACGTTTGCGCTTGGGGCATCGTTAATTGTCGCTATTACAATCGTTCCAGCTCTTTCTCATTTCTTGTTTAAGAAAAAATTATATAGTGAGAAAGCAGAAGGACATCATAAACAACAAGGGAAACTTTCAAAGTGGTATAAAGGAATTCTTAAATGGACATTAAACCATAAAATTGTCACTTCTGTAGTTGCTGTAGCGATGTTAGTAGGAAGTTTAATGTTAACACCACTTATTGGCTTTAGCTTCTTAGGTAGTGAAGAAGAGAAAGTGATGTATTTAACATACACACCAAAAGCTGGTGAACTCGAAGAAGAGACGTTAGCCAATATGGCAGCCGTTGAAGAAAAAATGCTTAAGCGTGATGAGATTGATATTGTTCAAGTTTCTATTACAAATAGTACTGATCCAACAGCGGTTATGATGGGCGGAGGATCTGGTGGTGGGTTAATGTATTTAATCTTTGATCCAGACACAGAAAACTTTGCCGATGTAAAAGCAGAAATTGAAGACTATGTATTTAATATCGGTCAAACAGGTGAATGGAAGAGTCAAAACTTCGCAGCAAGTTCTGTTTCGAGCAATGAAATTAGCTACACATTCTACAGTGAAGATTTAGATGATTTAAATGAAGCTGTAGGAATGGTAGAAAAAGTATTAGCAAAGAATGACGGCTTAAAAGATGTTTCATCTAGTGCAGAAGAAAGCTATAAAGAATTCACATTCAAAGTAGAACAAGATGAACTATTACAATATGGTTTAACAACAGGACAAATTGTGCAGATGTTAAGCCCGCATACGCAACAAAATGTATTAACAACAATTGAGAAAGACGGAAACACGTTAGATGTCATTGTACAACAAGAAGCTGAAACAACACCTAAATCCATTGATGATATGCTTGAAAAAGAAGTGCCAACCGCTTCAGGAAAAACAGTGGAGCTTTCAGAAATCGTAAAAGTAGAAGAAGGGTTCGCTTTAAATACGCTTTCTCGTAGTAAAGGTGAATACTATGCAACAGTATCTGGTACCATTTTAGGCGATGATATTTCAAAGGTATCGGCTGAAGTGGATAAAGAGATTGATAAATTAGACTTACCAAATGGGGTTGAACTAGGTGTTGCTGGTGTAACAGCTGACATTAATGAAACATTTACACAACTAGGTCTTGCAATGATTGCAGCGATTGCAATTGTATACTTTATCTTAGTTGTCACATTCGGTGAAGGTTTAGCGCCATTTGTGATTCTTTTCTCATTACCATTTGCAGTAATCGGTTCATTCGTCGGCTTATTAATTGCAGGAGAAACAATCTCTGTATCAGTAATGATGGGTCTGCTCATGTTAATCGGTATCGTTGTAACGAACGCAATCGTACTTGTAGATCGAATCATTCATATGGAACGTGATGGTATGTCGATGCGTGAAGCTATCCTTGAAGCAGGCGTAACGCGTCTGCGTCCAATCTTAATGACTGCCATTGCAACAATCGGCGCATTAATTCCATTAGCAATTGGCTCTGGTGGCAGCGGTTTAATTTCGAAAGGGTTAGGTATTACAGTAATCGGCGGTTTAGCAAGTTCTACGTTACTGACATTAATTATCGTACCGATTGTATATGAAGTGTTATCTAAACTATTTAAGAAAAACCGTAAAGAAATAGAAGAAAACTAATCGTAAAAGATTGGTTTACAACATAAAGCGCGTGTCGGATGGTCATTCCGGTACGCGCTTTTATAGTGCCTCTTAATTTATAAAA
Source organism: Peribacillus sp. Hz7 (assembly GCF_042136355.1). NCBI lineage: Bacteria > Bacillati > Bacillota > Bacilli > Caryophanales > Bacillaceae > Peribacillus > Peribacillus sp. Hz7. The sequence continues at coordinate 150,195 of NZ_JBHHJV010000007.1, read as the reverse complement.
AAATGGGCTTGGTTTGATCATTCCTCTTATTTACAAATATGGAATGAATGCATATAATAATTATTAACCAATGGTCAATAAAAGGAGTAAAGAATGTCACCTAGAAAATCCGTTGAACAAGAATTAACAAGAGATATGATTATTGATACTGCAAGAACTTTATTTGCACAGGCTGGCTATCAGCACGTATCTATGAGAAAAATCGCGCAAGCACTAGGATATTCCCATGGTGCGCTTTATTATCATTTTCAAAATAAAGCGGAACTATTTTATGCAATTGTCGCTAAGGATTTCTCTTTATTAGATAATGTATTAATGGAAATTATGAATGAACAGTTGAAGAACACGGAGAAAGTGAAGAAAATCTTATTGCGATTTATTCAATTTGGTTTAGATTATCCAAATCATTATGAACTGATGTTTTTAACAAGAAACCGCGATATCCAGCAGCACTTACAACTGGCTCCAGCGGAAAGCTATGAGCAATTTGCACAAGCTTTGTCAACATTATGTGATTCGCGAGTAACTACTCAAGCAATTTGGTCTGTTTTTTTAGCGGTTCATGGCTTTGTCAGTGTTCATTGTCGTAATGAGCAAACGTATGGGGAAGTGGAAGGGTTAGCAAAGACTCATGTCAGATTTATGCTAAAAGGTCTTGGGATAGAAGAAGAGAGATAATTGCTGAAAAAATCGCCTAAGGGCGAATTTTTTCAGCAATTAATTGACCGATGGTTAATTAATAAAAGGGAGTGAATCACTTGAAAAAAGCACTTGTATTGGGCGCGACGGGAAGTATAGGAAGTGCACTTGTTTATGAATTGGTGAATAGAGGAGTTGAAGTAACTGCTTTTGCTCGAAGTGGGGATCAGTTAAATAAGTTATTTGGAAATCAGCCAGTGAAGGTAACAATCGGTGATGTATTTCAACAAGATGATGTAGAGAAGGCTGCAAAAGGTGTAGATGTTGTATTCCATGCTATTAATATCCCTTATCCAGAATGGCAGGAAAAACAGCCGCTATTACTGACCAATATTTTAGAGGCAGTAAAGAAAACAGGAACGAAGCTTGTGATGATAGATAATATTTATGCATATGGAAGAAGTTATGGCGTTCCTGTTACAGAGGAAGTAAAGAAAAAACCACATACGAAAAAAGGGAATATTCGTTTACAGTTAGAGCAGATGGCGAAGCAGTCACGTGTACCACTTTTGATTACGCATCTTCCAGATTTTTATGGACCGAACGCTGGAAGTACATTGCTCAATTATACATTTCAAGCAATGATTCAGAATAAAAAAGCGAGGTATATAGGCAATCAAATGTTAGCTAGAGAATTTATTTATACACCAGATGGAGCAAAAGCAATTGTTGAATTAGCGTTTCAAAATCGCTTTGATGGGGAGAATTGGAATATCCCGGGGGCAGGGACAATTACAGGAACAGATATTATTAGGATTGCTAAGCAGGTTACAGGGTATAACAAAAAGGTCTCTACTGTCAGTAAAAATATGATTCGCTTCATAGGGGGATTTGATTCTTTTATGAGAGAGTATGTAGAAATGTATTACTTAAACGAAGAGCCTGTTGTGTTAAATGGTGATAAATATGAACGAGCAATTGGTCCAGTACCAAAAACGCCATATGAAGAAGGAATTAAACAAACGTTATTAAGCATAAAAAATAACAGCCTAACTAGTTGATAGGCTGTTACTTCGGATATAAGCTGAATGTTCTTGTATTTATAATCCGAGTGAAATATATTTTGTTTCTAAAAACTCTTCAATGCCTTGGTGTCCGCCTTCGCGACCTAGTCCACTTTGTTTAAACCCGCCAAATGGAGCTTGAGGAGTGGACGGTAGACCATCATTTAAACCGACAATACCGAATTCCAGCGCTTCAACAACACGGATGCCGCGGCTAATATTTTCAGTAAATACGTAGGCCGCTAACCCATAGATGGAGCTGTTCGCTCGTTCAATGACTTCTTCTTCCGTTTTAAAGGAAGTAATCGGTGCAAGCGGACCAAATGTTTCTTCTGTCATACAGAGCATGCTGTCATCGATATTTGAAAGAACAGTCGGTTCTAAAAATAGACCATTCACTACTTTTCCGCCTGTTTCAAGCTTAGCGCCACGACGAACAGCATCTTCAATATGAGCTAATACTTTATCAACTGCGTGCTGGTCGATGAGTGGACCAATATCGACCCCTTGTTCAAGACCGTTTCCTACTTTTAACTCTTTTACTTTAGCAACAAATGTTTCGATGAACTGATTGTAAATCGATTCATGTACGTATATTCGGTTCGAGCAGACGCATGTTTGACCAGCGTTTCGGAATTTAGAGCTAATTACACCATTCACAGCCTTTTCTAAATCTGCATCTTCTAAGACGATAGAAGGGGCGTGTCCACCCAGTTCCAAAGAAATTTTTTTAACAGTTTCGGCAGAGCCCTTCATTAATGTTTTTCCTACTTCAGTAGAGCCGGTAAACGTCAATTTGCGAACGCGAGGGTCTTGAAGCCATGTATCGCCAATTTCGGATGACTTGCCGGTGACAAGGTTGATGACTCCTTTTGGAATCCCAGCTTGCTCTGCAAGTTCGACAATTTTTAGAGCTGTAATGGGCGTTAGGTTTGCTGGTTTGATGACAACTGTACAGCCAACGACGAGTGCTGGTGCTACTTTACGTGTAATCATAGCTGCTGGGAAATTCCATGGCGTGATGACAGCAACTACACCTACAGGCTGCTTGGAGACGAATAGACGTTTATTCGATTGTGTTGCTGGAATCATTTCTCCATATACGCGTTTTCCTTCTTCTGCAAACCAAGAAAGAAAGCCATTTGCATAGGTCATTTCACCGATAGCTTCTTTTAATGGTTTCCCTTGTTCTTCTGTCATAATCTTTGCAATTTCTTCTTTATTAGCATCAATTAAGTGATACCATTTCCAAATCAAATCAGCACGTTCATAGACTGAGAGAGCAGACCAGCTTTTAAGTGCTTCATAAGCCGCATCGGTAGCTTTTTTAGCTTCATTGGCCCCGCCGATAGGTATAGTAGCAATGACTTCGTTCGTCGCTGGGTTCGTTACATCCATGCGTTCGAGTCCAAAATCAGACCATTCTCCATTGATGTATAAATCGTATTGCTTCATATGAAAAACCTCCCTATATATGATTATGTATAGTAAAACATGCTAGTTATTATCTATTATATATATAATGAAGAATCTATTAAATAAAGAAGGCTTATCAGAACAAATAAACAGCTGCCCTTTAAAAAGGACAGCTGTTTTGAGAAGATATTTAGGCAGCAGTGTCTGCCTCTACGTTTGCTTTATTAGGATCAAATTCTTTTTCTGATTTAGAGATAACAACTGTTGCAACACCGTTACCAATTAAGTTTGTAACCGCACGTGCTTCTGACATGAAACGGTCCACGCCCAATAGAAGAGCCATACCTTCAACAGGAATCATTGGGAATGCTGCTAATGTAGCGGCAAGTGTGATGAAACCGGAACCAGTTACACCAGCTGCACCTTTAGATGTTAGCATTAAAATCCCAAGTAGAGTGATTTCTTGCCAGATTGTTAAATCAACTCCGTAGGCTTGTGCAATAAAGATAGCAGCCATTGATAAGTAGATGGATGTACCATCAAGATTGAAAGAGTACCCAGTTGGTACAACTAACCCAACAACTGGTTTTGAACAACCGTATTTTTCAAGCTTGTTCATCATACTAGGAAGAGCCGACTCAGATGAAGATGTTCCGACTACAAGCATAATTTCGTGTTTGATGTAAGCGATAAATTTGAAAATGTTAAAGCCATATGCTTTTGCAATACTACCTAGAACAAAGACGATAAATAGGAACATTGTTAGATAAACAGCACCCATTAATTGAGCTAACGAACTAAGTGAACCAAGACCGAATTTCCCGATTGTGTATGCCATTGCACCAAATGCTGCAAGTGGTGAAATTTTCATTACCATACCTACAATTCCGAAGAAAACATCCGCCAATTGTTGGAATAGTGTGACAACTGGTTTTCCTTTTTCACCCATAGCTGCAAGTGAAAGACCAAATAGAATCGCAAACAATAATATTGGTAGCAATTGACCGCCAGCCATTGCTGCAACTGCGTTATCTGGAATAATGCTTGAAATAAAGGCGATAGCGCCATGCTCTGATTCTGCAGCCGCTGTTGTGTATTGAGAAACATCAGCACCGGCGTCTTCTACAGCGCTCATATTAAATCCTTTACCAGGGCCCCACACGTTTACAACGATAATTCCAATAGCAAGAGCAATCGTGGAAACGATTTCAAAATACAATAAAGCTTTCCCGCCGATTCGACCAATCTTCTTCATATCACCCATGCCGCCAATTCCAATTACAACGGTAAAGAAGATGATTGGAGCGATTACCATTTTAATTAATTTAATAAACCAGTCAGCTAATACTTTTAACTCAGCACCAAAAGCCGGGAAGAAGTATCCGACTGCAATACCGAGAACGATACCAAGTACAACTTGAACTGTTAAATTTTTTAGAATTTTCAAGATGCATTCTCCTTTGTTATATAATAGGTTCATTACAACTGTCTACATTGTAACAGGTGAAGGAGAATGATATTTTTTTTGGTGATATTGTTCTTTTTGGTCTTTTTGTTCTGGATGTAAATGGTTATTTTAGCGTACGAAAAAAGCTATCCCTATATATAAGGATAGCTTGAATTCTAATGTTCAAAAGGTTTAATAAGTCCATAAAGAGTTTCAATAACAGGCAATTGAATCCCAGCTTTATTGGCTAATCGTAAGGCACCGCCTTGTAAATGTTCGACTTCTAATGTTAAACCTTTTCGACGATCTTGGTGCATGGAAGAAGTAGATTCGTGTGGTAACGTTTGTAAATTAGTGACAGCTTGATTTAGTTGCTCTTCACTAATTGAAACGTGATACGCATTAGCTAGGTTTTTCATCTCAATCAGCACTTTATGCAATAAGTTGAAAGTGGAAGGAGATTGCCGGATTGTACCGATTGGTAGATTTGCGGCGGTTGTTACGCCTGAGAAAGCTGTAATGAACATATATTTATTCCACATTCTCATCAGGATTTGTTTAGACTGACGAGCATCGATTACAGCTGTGCTCATCACTTGTTCGAGCTCTTCGCAAAAGCCTGTTTGTGAAGGGTGTAAAGGGCCAAATATTAAGTCATGATTTTGGCTGGAATGAATCACATGACCTTTTTCGTTTAAGGTTGTGATAATATAAGCGAAGCCTCCAAGTACAGCTTCTTCTCCAAATTGCTCTTGAAGAATAGGAATATGCTCTAATCCATTTAAAAGCGGCAGGATTTTAGCTCCACGTTCGACAAGTGTTCGTAAAGCGGGCAGGGTGCCTTCTAGATGATAGCCTTTTACAGAGAGAATAACTAAATCGGCATGTTCAATTTGATTAACATCTTCAATAAGATTTAGCTGATTAAATAGATAATTCCCATGTGGGCTTGTAATATGTAAACCTTCTTCTTCTAATTGGCGAGCGCGATTTTTACGAACGAGAAATGTAACGTGCTGGCCAGCTTCTTCAAGACGAGCTCCAAAATAGGCTCCAACTGCTCCTGCTCCTACAATAACAATCTTCAAAATAAACACCTCTCCTATTAGTATTATGTAAATCATATCACATATTCAGAAAGAGATAACATAATTTTCCTTATATTTAGATTTTATAGAGGATTAACAGACTGTAAGATTTCTAATTCGGGATGAGGAGAAGTGGATAATAGAGAAGGGAGGCTGTACTAGTCGAATATTGCTCTTTAATGCAACAAAAAACCGAATCGGAACGACATTGTTCACAATTCGGTTCTGTATAATTATTGATATACTTTGATTTTAACAGTTTTTACGCCCCAATTAAGAGCTTTAGATTTGGAAGATATGAAAACATCAATCTTCTTTCCTTTGATAGCTCCGCCTGTGTCAGCTGCAATTGCTGTTCCATAGCCTTCCACATATACTTTTGATCCAAGTGGAATCAACTTTGGATCAACGGAAATTGCTTTCACGTTTGGATTTTTCTTTAAGTTCAATCCTGTTGCAGTAATACCGCTGCAATTTTTACAGTTAGCTGTGTAAGCTGTTGCTTTCACAGTATATGTTTTGTAGCTTTTTGATGTAGATGCTTTTTTAACTGTCGCTTTTTTTGTTGTTTTTGTAACTTTTAAAACTTGTTTTGGTTTAATTGTATTATTTTTTAGACCATTCCAGCTCTTAAGCTGTCCCACGGTTACGTTATGTTTATTTGCGATATTCCATAATGTGTCGCCTTTTTTTACAGTGTATGTACTAGCGGCCGATGAAACTCCGGAAAACCCAAATACTAGAAAACAAGCTGTTATCATCGTAATTAGTGTTTTTTTCATAATAATCTCCTTTGTTTTAAATCGTAGTCTTAGAATAACAGCTTAATGTAACAGCGGTGTTTCACTGGAATACTATTTTTATTACAAAAAGATGTCGAATAACGTCATTTTGTAATAAATGAAACAATGATATATATAACAAATTTTACTTTTAGTGGGTAATCACATATTTTTGGGAAGTGCATATCGTATGAAAAAGTAAAGAAAAGGGAGACTATGATGCATTATTACGCCATTAACAATTGGGGCCAGCGGTCTGTTTTGTCTAATCAGATTTTAAAAGCAATTAATGGGGAGTACGCGGCTATACATTGCTATGAAGAGATTATTCAGATGGCTCCATCACAGAAAGTAAGGGAAGTAGTAACAGAAATTCGGCAAGATGAGATTCGGCATTTTGAGACGTTTTCACAGATATATCAACAACTAACAGGCACTCAACCTCAAATTGAAAAACAACCTTCGTGCCCGCATTCGTATGTTGATGCAATTAAAGCAGCTTTTATAGATGAGCAAGAAACGGTTGATTTTTATCGTAATATCGCTAGTGGTACAAGTGATTCGACGGTTCAATCGGCTTTTAAAGGAGCGGCAGCAGATGAACAAAATCACGCTGTTTGGTTTTTATATTTTTTAATGGGACATCAATAGAGAAAAAAGCTCTCTGCAAAAAGGCCAGAGAGCTTGTCTTATATTATGGCTGCGGTTTATTTATTTTTTTCATTCTTTGTAATAGCAAACCGTCCGTTTGATTATTTTCTCCTGTAATAAATGTTGGCATGTAATATTGTAAATATTGTCCATATTGATTGTTGGTTTTTAATAGCAGCTCATCTACATAATAAACCCCTTTTGGGATGGAATCTAATAAGAGAACGGTTAAGGCAGAATAGATGCCACAAGCTACTTGAAAATAAGTAGCGTTTGTTTTGTATTTACTATAAATAGAATGATTATCCGTAACATTATACATATAGCGTTCTCTATCGGGATAGACGAGCAGGACACCCACTAAATCTTCTCCTTCGAGCGGCGCCTCAAGGGGATCGAGAACTTTCATTTCATGGTCCCATAATTGCTGAACATGATCAAGCTTAGAGCGAATGAGTTCTGTCGTATGATCATTGACTTTATACAAAAAACCACTTTCCATATTATACAGCTGACCTAACGTATATACTTCTTCATGGGGCATTAAGCATCCATCAAACTGCTTGTCCCCTAAAGTAACCTGAAATTCAAGATTGTATACTTGTTCATATAAAAAGAGGGGAGTATGATGCTGCATGAACATCGGGTAACTGAGAATCGCTTCATCTAGGAAGCATTCAGGTGCCCAAGTTGTATAGATTACACCTGGTTTAGCGTATTGAGGATTCTTATAGAAGGAAGTGTCGTGCTCAACAATATAGCAGCCGAGCGGGGGCTCTGAGCTTTTAGTTAACAATTCGATGGCCATCCATTGTACAACACCTGGATTCATGCCTGAACCAATAATCGCGGTCGTATTTAGGAATTGATTCTTATATGCTTCAAAATATCGAATTCTCTCAATCAAAGGAAATCCTTCATATAATTCTTCATTTTCATCAACCATAGCGCATTCTAAAGCGGAATTGACATACTTAACTCCAAGTTGATTACAGCAAGCAAGCATCGCGACTGTATCTGCCCATGATACATCAATAACAATGGAGGTTTGGGTGCGTGAGAGATGTTGGGTGAAGTGATCTGTATCTTGTAAATCAAATTGATGAATGACACATTTAGTAGAGAGGTTAGGGAATAGATTGTGGTAGTAGCTGATATCTTTTTGCTTATTATCTATTAAATGAAGAGTAGAGTTCTGAATCAAGGGATGTAGCGGATCTTTTTTGTCGACCGCTGATTTATTTAAGATAGAAAGTATAGATTTGGCAACCCCGCCTGAACTTCCTAGAAGAGTGATAACTGTAGAGGTGTTATTCATTTAACATTCATCCAATCTTTGTTTTTTTTCGTAGGCTTTGTTATAGTCAATAGATTTATAAACATAGCCTTTATATGAATATGTATGAATAATCAAAAGGGTATGGATGAATATGCTTAAAAATATTATTTAATAAAAATAGGGGATAGTACAAGCTGGCCAACCGGTATAAGCATACAGTATGGAAAGTAAAGAAGGAAGTGATTCAGTGGACACAAAAGGACAACATTTTGTTATTGATGCGTTCCAGTGCCAGGCGGATATTTTGAATCAGGAAGATGTATTAAAGGAATTTCTTATAAAAGCGGTTGAAGATTTGGGGATGGAGATTTTATCTACCTATTTTCATTCCTTCTCACCTCAAGGAGTAACAGGTGTCATTGTGCTTTCAACGTCTCATCTTTCTATTCATACTTGGCCGGAACACGGGTATGCTGCTTTGGATTTATATACGTGTGGAGATCAAAAACTGTGGCCGGTATTAAGAGAGCTTTTATTGAAATTGGAAGCGAAACGTGCTTCTGTTCATGAAATTGTACGTGGGCATGACATCGTTCATAGACCTTCTAGTATGAAGGAGCTGGATATTCTTTCGGATACTTTAGTGAAAGAAAAAAGTGATATCCGTGTAAAGAACGATATAGGAAATGGGTGGGATCGGGCTTACTTAAAGGCAACGCTGAAAGGCAATCATAATATCCTTTATCATGGATCGAGCCCATTTCAAGACCTTCTTCTCATTGAAACGACGGATATTCGACTATATTTAAATCAGGAGTTACAGTTTTCTTCTTTAGATGAAAGATATTATCATGAAGCGCTAGTATTCCCGGCTATGGAGTTAGCAGCCTCTCCAAAACGGGTTCTTGTTTTAGGTGGAGGAGATGGACTAGCTGTACGTGAAATTCTTAAATATCCAAACGTTGAGCATGTAGATCTTGTTGATATCGATCCCAAAATGGTTCAGCTTGCTAAAACGCATCCAGCATTGTTAGTTCAAAATGAGCGTTCTTTTTTAGATGAGAAAGTAACCGTTCATATCGAGGATGCTAAAGGCTATATCTCAGGACAGCTAGAGCCGTATGATGTCATCATTATTGATTTCCCCGATCCTAGTGATTCGATTATTAGTTCTTTATATACAAAGGAGTTATTTTCTAAGGTAGCGCTTCTTTTAGCAGAAGACGGTGTATTAGTGTGTCAATCGAACTCACCTGAAGAAGCACCGCGCTTATTTTGGAGTATTGGCAAAACGATTGAAGCAGCTGGTTTCTATACACGTGGATATAAAATCCTTGTTCCTTCATTTGGTGTATGGGGGTTTCATTTGGCGACAAAGAAAGAACTTTCAGAAGAAAGTCCGGAGATATCTGTGCCGCATGAGGCTCTTCCAAAGGATATGACTCATTTATTCAATCTTTCTCCAACTATTTTATCTGAGAGACAGCATGCAATTGTTAATGAGGTAAGTAACTTAAGGTTGCATAAAGTGTATGAAGAAGAAATACAGAAATAGGGATAGCTTTATACAAATGTAATGAAAATAAGCTCTCTGCCTATTGAGTAGAGAGCTTGTTTTGTTTGGAAAACAGAAATAGCTAATAATCCAAATTTTTTATCAAATGGTAAAGTTTTGTTCAATTTCCTGAAAGTATCGAGTTGTATAGTATAATAGATTTATAAACTTAGATGTTAGCGGGAGGTTTTAAAGGTGAAAAGGATAAAAAAAGTTTTGGCTGCTAGTGGATTAAGTTCATTGCTTCTAGTATCTACAGCTATGCCTGCCAATGCGTATAATGAACAATCTACGAGTGCTATATCCTCATTGTTATCAGAGAAGGGGACAAGCCAAAAGAAACAGCTAGAACAGAAAATACCTATGAGCAACGAGACGTTTACGATTAAGTATAGTAAGCCGATTTCAGCAGCAGAGCATCGCGCGTTAGGCGGGACTGTTGTTCGTCAATTTTCTCATCTAAACTATGCCGAAATCAAAGTGAAAAACAAAGCGAATTTGGCAGAAGTGATGCGAAAATATCAAAAGCTTGGAAAAGTAGAAAGTGTGAGTCCTAGCTTTTTGTATAAAAGTACTGCTTCTGTTGATCCAAAAGCGAGTCGACAATATCAACACACGATGTTGCAAATAGAAAAAGCCCAAAAATTAGCCGGTAAAAATAAAATTACCGTCGCTGTTGTGGATACAGGAACGGACTCAAAGCATCCTGATTTAAAAAATGCTTTATTACCAGGTTACAATGCAGCCAATCCGGCTAATCAACCAATTCCGATGGAACATGGCACGCATGTTTCAGGAATTATAGCGGCTGCAAAAAATAATGGTATTGGTGGATATGGGATTAGTCCAAATGTGAAGATTCTGCCTGTAGATGTGTTTGATGGGCAAGAAGGAGCAACGGATGCAAGTATAGCAGAAGGTATTCTTTATGCTGTAGAAAAGGGAGCTAAAGTCATTAATATGAGTTTAGGAGGACCCGGGACGACACCATTAATGGAAGAAGCGGTTCAAACAGCTATTAAGAAAGGTGTCATTATTGTAGCGGCAGCTGGAAATGAAAGCACAGATGCACTTAGTTATCCTGCCGCATATGAAGGGGTTATTAGTGTAGGAAGTATTAATGAGGACAAGCAATTATCTTCGTATTCAAATCATGGTCCATCTGTAGATGTTGTAGCGCCGGGTGAAAACGTTTATAGTACGCTGTATGACAAGGGCAAGAAATCCACTTTTATGAGTGCGAGCGGCACATCAATGGCATCACCTGTAGTGGCAGGAGTCGCAGGGCTTTTATTGACGAAATATCCAAAGCTGACACCGGCTCAAGTGGAATATGTTTTAGAGAAAACAACGGATAATCTTGGAGCTTCAGGCTTTGATACGACATATGCTAACGGGTTAGTGAATCCTGTTCGAGCATTATCTTTTGATATAAAGAAATTACCTACATATGTAAAGAAAGAATGGACGAAGACAGAAATTCTGGCTAAGGCAGAAGCGGTTGATACGACTAAACAGGTAGTTAGAGAAGGTGCTATTACAAAACCTTTTGAGCAAAAGTGGGTTAAATTTGAGGTTAAAAAAGGAGAGTCTATTCAAACGCTATTAGAGGGCTCTAAGCAATATGATTATAAGATTATTGGCCATTTCTATGGCAAACAAAATAAGATAGAATCGTTTGAAGTCAATCAAACACAAGATGGACGTTCAGAAGCGAAATTAATACAAGCCCCTTTTGATGCGACCGTAGTTATTGGTGTAAAAGATGTCAATGCAAGTTTTGATGACAGCGGACGCAAGAGGTCTACTTATAAGTTAACCGTCAAGAAAGCTTCTAAGTTGCCCGAAGACGAAACAACGATTGAAAATATGATACAGGTTGATCATCTGCCTTATAAGTTACCTCAACCTTTTACTTTAGCAGGAGAACAAGGTGATTATGATTATTTCAAGCTAAAAGTAGATAAACAACAGCTCGTTCAAATCAATCTTTCTGCTATTCCTGGTTTAAACACTGACATTGGCGTTTATAATATGACCAATTTCTTTCCTGAAGAAAGCATGGAAGAAGAGAAGATGAGTGAGGAAGACAAACAAGCTTTATTAAAAGAGTTACTAGAAGGGGAAGAAGCTATTAAGGGAGAATTCTACGCAAATAGTAACGGGACAAGCCAAGGAGAAACATTAACATTTGTGGCAGAGCCTGATCAGGAATATGTCATTAAAGTAGCTGGAGATGCGGTTAGTTCTAATCTAATAGAAATGCTGTTAAATATGTTACTAGGATTGGATACTGCGCTTGAAGTACAAGAAAAACAATCTTCTTTATTACCTTATCAATTAGAAGTAGTAGGTAAAGAGACGATTGAAGATGAAGATTACTTAAGTCAAGATATGCTTATGGGGGGGAGCGGCAACGCTTTATTACCTGAATTAGATTTAGTGGATGTGGAGGAAGAAACAAGTGAATCCATTATTGATGAACAAACGGATATGATTCAGACGATTCTTGAAAATGCCCGTCCGTATGCACTTGGAAAACAAGCCTCAGGTTATATTCAAAACGATATGGATGAGGATTACTTTTTGATTGAGCCAACTGAATCCGCTCTATATCAATTTGAATTGAGTAATAAAAGCGGAACCATTCCTGTAACAGAAATTCTTGAAATTGTAGAAGAGGAAGATGAAAAAGGAGAACCGATTCTTTATACTGCTCCTGTTGTGACGAACATGGCATTAGAAGGATTTAGTGTGAAAGCGAATAAACAAATGTATACAGGACTGCAACGCGGGAAGCAATATATTGTAAAAATGTATAGTGATACGCTGTTGGCTTCAAGTGCTGTTTCATTTGATCCTTACCATCTATCATCTAAGAAATTGAATACCAATGTAGAAGATCAATATGAACCAAGCGATTATAAAAATGTGAAAAAGCTACCTGGAACATCCTTCAAAGGGAACTTTGCGATGCCAAATGATACGGACGTCTTTTATTACACAGCAAAAGAAACAGGAATTAAAGCCATTTCGGTGGAGCCTTCTAAAGCAACAGCCAGCATGAAAGCAAAATATCAGAAGGCATTTCTCAATGAATATAAAGGAGTAGCAGCGGTTATTGAAGATACAAATAAAAACCGTACATTTGATCCAGATAAAGATCATGTGGTATCTGTTATTCAAAAAGGAACTCAAGGATTTTCAAGCGGTTCATTTAAGATGGTTAAAGGCAAAAGCTATCTTATTGAGATAGCAGGGATAAATGATACAAACCTTGTTTCCTCTATTGTACCTTACACATTTAATTTAGTTTCCATGACTAAAAAAGATGGATTTACGCTGAAAAAGCCGGTTAAAATAAAGAAACAAAGCACGCTATCTTATTCGTCTAAAGGTTATTTTAATGCTGGAGTCACAGGTGGAGATACCGACTATTATAACTTTGAATTAAGTAAGAATGCATCAGGAAGCATCCAGTTAATTGCAGGTAAAGAAACAGATGGTGTAATTAGTCTTTACCAAAATGGCAAGCGTATTAAACAATCTGATCTATATCTCCAAGGTGATACGGAAGTGCTGAACCTTAGTTTGAAAAAAGGAAAGTACCAAATTAGAATTAGTGATGCTAACGGTCAAGCGAGTATTAAGCCGTATACATTAAAAGTGAATATGAAATAAAGTGAAACTTCCATCAGTGGGGGGTTCCTTCATCCCCCACTGATGGTTAGTTGAACCAATCGGACCTTTACGGGCAGTTGTCCCCTACCTATCTTCTTTGGTCCTCATAAGCTTGAGGTGGGGGTCTTACTGCCCGTTAAGTGTGGGATAAAAGAAACAACTATGAAAGTACCGAATTGTTGATAAATATAGTGGATAGTCCAAAAAAGCTGATTCAGCTAGTCATGATATAAAGACTAGCTTGAATCAGCTTTTTCGCATGGCTAGGAAAACGTATACGTTCGCATGTTCGAGAATTATGAACATATATTTACAGGTAGAAGTGACAGATATTATTTGAGCACATTACAGAAGGGATGGGTGTTTCTTATTGAATGAAAAAAACGATATACAAGAATTAATTGATTTAGATAAAAAACATTTTATTCATCCGACGTCTTCTATTGTCCAGCAGCAAGCAAATGGTCCAAGTGTAATTTTTACAGAGGGAGAGAGGATTTATTTAAAAGATATACAGGGGCATTCTTATATCGATGGGATGAGCTCACTTTGGAATGTAAATGTAGGGCATGGTAGAAAAGAGTTAGCGGAAGTCGCGAAGCAGCAAATGGAGAAGCTTGCATTTAGTTCGTGTTTTTCTACTTTTAGTCATGAACCAGCGATTCGATTAGCAACGAAGATCGCCTCGCTTGCCCCGGGGGCGTTAAATGCCGTTTTTTTTACCTCAGGAGGTTCAGAAGCGAATGATACAGCTTTTAAGCTGGCTCGTCATTATTGGTTATTAAAAGGAAAGCCAAATCGTCAGAAAATCATTTCAAGAACGAAATCTTATCATGGTGTAGCGATGGGGGCGACCAGTGCAACTGGATTGAAGCCGTTTCGTGATTTTACAAATTCGCTTGCCCCGGATTTTTATTATGTAGACGGCTCTTCGATTGAAGATTTACGTAATGTGATTGAACAGGAAGGTGCGGAGACGATTGCGGCTTTTATTACTGAGCCGATTCAAGGAGCGGGGGGAGTGAATTTTGCACCTCCAGGATATATGCAAGAAGTGAGGGGAATTTGTGATCAGTATGGTATTTTATTGATTGCAGATGAAGTAATTACTGGATTTGGTCGAACAGGCACATTTTTTGGTGTTGAGCATGATGAGGTGATACCAGATATGATGTGCTTTGCCAAAGGGGTAACAAGTGGCTATGCCCAGCTCGGTGGCGTTGTGCTTTCAGAAACATTGCATCAAGAGTTGATTTCACTTTCGCGTGAGACACTTTTTCACGGTTATACGTATAGCGGCCATCCGATGGCTTGTGCTGTTGCTTTGAAAAATATTGAAATCATTGAAACAGAAAAATTAGTGGAAAATGCCAAGCTTCGGGGATTAGATTTACTAAGTGGTTTTCAACAAATTCAAAGCAAACGAAACATCATTGGGCATGTGCGAGCACTTGGACTAATTGGTGCTATTCAAATAGTTAAGAATCGACAAACAGGAGAAAGGTTTCAGACACCGGTGGCCCCGCTTATTGTTGCAGAAGCTATGAAACAAGGGCTTATTTGTCGTGCTGTAACGTTTGACCAGGATACTGTTGTCTTTGCACCTCCACTGATTATTACAAAGCAAGAAATAGCGAAGTTAATTGAGCGGTTAGATAAGGCTGTAGCTGCGGTTGAGCAGGCCCTTCAGAGCAAAGACTAGATAGCTAGCGATTCCCCCTCAGATGCCACTTATTATGAAAAATGAAATAAATGGATGAGTTAAGAAATTTCTTAACATTTGATTTTATTTCTGATAAGCTTATCTAATGGAAAAGACTTTATTGTACAAAAGTGTTTGTGGCAGATTGAGGGAGGAGCTATTTTGGATTATGGAGTAATAATATCAATTGTGATTTATATGGCTGCCATGCTTTTAATTGGCTTTTATGCTTATAAAAAGACGGCAAACTTAACAGATTATATGCTGGGTGGAAGAAACCTAGGTCCAGCTGTAACGGCATTAAGTGCCGGAGCTTCTGATATGAGTGGTTGGCTATTGATGGGCTTACCTGGTGCAATGTACCTGAGCGGAATTAGTGCCGGGTGGATTGTAGTAGGGTTATGTATGGGAGCTTATTTGAACTGGGTATATGTAGCTCCAAGGTTACGAACATACACGGAGGTCGCAAACAATTCAATCACGATTCCAGATTTCTTGGGCAACCGCTTTCGTGATGATTCACGTATACTAAAGGTAACGTCAGCGTTTGTTATTTTAATTTTCTTTACCTTCTATACTTCTTCAGGAATGGTAGCGGGGGGAGAGCTGTTCCGTGTTGCATTTAACATGGATTATCGATGGGGAATTTGGTTAACAGCGGGTGTTGTTATTCTTTATACATTATTTGGCGGTTTCTTGGCTGTAAGTTGGACAGACTTTGTTCAAGGAACAATCATGTTTATTGCTTTGATTTTAGTACCGACTGTGACGATTGTGAATATCGGTGGCGCATCTGAAACATTTGGTGAGATTCGTTCGATTGATCCGAACCTTTTACATGTTTTTCAAGGAACTTCTGTTATTGGTATTATTTCTTTATTAGCGTGGGGACTCGGCTATTTTGGGCAACCGCATATTATTGTTCGTTTTATGGCAATTTCTTCGGTTAAAGAAATGAAGACGGCTCGTCGAATTGGTATGAGCTGGATGATCTTCTCTACTGTCGGGGCGATGTTTACTGGTTTAGTAGGGATTGCGTATTTTAGTTTAAATGGCAATCCACTTGGCGAGAAAAATGCTGAAACCGTCTTTATTGTTCTTTCTAAAGAGTTGTTTCCAGCGCTTATTACGGGGTTCCTACTAGCGGCTATTTTAGCTGCGGTGATGAGTACGGTTGCATCTCAGCTTCTTGTATCGGCAAGTGCTTTAACGGATGATTTCTATAAGCAATTTATTCGTCCGAATGCATCAGAGAAAGAATTAGTTCTTGTTGGGCGACTTGGCGTATTAGCGATTGCTATTATTGCTTTAGTGCTTGCATTCAATCCAAGCGATACCATTTTAAATCTTGTTGGATATGCATGGGCAGGATTCGGTGCTGCGTTTGGTCCGGTTATTTTACTTAGCTTATATTGGAAGCGAATGACAAAATGGGGTGCGCTTGCGGGGATGATTGCAGGTACGGTTACGGTTATTGTCTGGGATCAAATTGATCGATTTGCCGAAGTATACGAAATTATTCCAGGTTTTATTGTTGGGATGATTGCGGTGGTTATCTTCAGCTTATTATCAGTTGAACCTTCGAAAGAAATGAAAGAAGAGTTCGATCAAGCAGTAGACAAATTAACATAACAAGTGATATCTATTTGTTATTTAATCGCTTTTTTATTGGTGTTCTTTATGAAAAGGCCTTCAAATTGTTGAGGGCCTTTTCATATGCGTATATATCACAGGCTGTCAGTGAATATATAGATTGGAGAACAGGAGATAATAGGTTTATTAATATATACAGGGGGATGTATGGATCACTCACGGAAAATTGCATTAAAAGTTTCTGCTATATATATAATTTTAGGCATTTTATGGCTTATTGTTACCGATCATATTTCGATCAAGCTTGCTCAGAATAATTATCAATTATTTATTACTTTTCAAAATTCAAAAGGTTGGTTATATATCATAATAACTGGAGCTATTTTATATAGCACGATAGTGTATTGGACAAAGAAATTATTGAATTCGCAAAAGGAACTACAGGTAAGAGATGAGCAATACCAATCTTTGTTCATGTATAATATTGATGCTGTTCTAGAGTTGAATCTTGAAGGGAAAGTTGTTTCAATCAATCCACAAGCAAAGGCTTTATTTGGATATGATTTAGAGGGATTAAATAAACATTTAGCGAGTATGCTCATCAATAGTGAGGACCTCAGTAAAGTCATTCATTGTTATAGAAGAGCAATTAATAAAGAGGCTTTGAATTTTGAAACAGTGATTCGAGATGCACAGGGAGAAATTAAATTTACGCGCTGTTCTTTTGTCCCTATTATTATACAAGGAGATGTTATTGGCGTTTATGCAATTGCTAGAGATGTCACGAGTCTTCGCAGGGAAGAAGAGCTGTTGATTATGTCAGAAAGAACATCCGTAATAGGTCATTTAGCTGCAGCGGTTGCTCATGAAATCCGTAATCCGCTTACCTCTTTAAAAGGCTTTATTCAGTTGATGCAATATACGAGAGAGTTGAATGACGAGCATCTGGATATTATTTTGCAAGAGGTCGAACGTATTAATACCATTTCAAGTGAGCTATTGATTTTAGGGAAAACGCAACAAGTAACTTATAAAAAAATTGATATAAGAGAAAGTATTCGACAAGTATTTACACTGATGACAGCACAAACAAATCTCGATAATGTTGAGTTGTGCTATAAAGAAGTTCCGCGGCCTGTTCTTATTATGGCTGATGAATCACAGATGAAGCAGGTATTGATTAATATTATTAAAAATAGCATTGAAGCGATTACAGAACGTGGGAAGATTGACGTTGTGTTAAGAATAGAAGAAGATACAGCTGTTTTAACGGTTCGGGATAATGGGGTTGGGATGGAGCCTGAACGATTACAACGGATTGGTCAGCTTTTTTATTCAACAAAAGAAAAAGGTACAGGTATTGGGCTTGCTGTATGTCAAAAGATTATTCATAGGCACCATGGAGAGATTTTCTTTGAAAGTGAAAAAAACAAGGGAACGTTAGTGACGATTCGGATTCCACTAGCAAAGGAACAAGTGGTACTATAAACTAGGTAATTGATTTTTTTAGATAAAAGGAGAAGAAAATGAGCAATACACCTGCATTACTTGAAAAGATGAAACCATTTATCGAGCAAGCTTGGAATAAATCGGGCTTTGCCCAAGCAACTCCCATTCAAATGAAAGCTATTCCGCAAATTATGGAAGGAAAAGATGTTATCGCTGAATCACCAACGGGAACAGGAAAGACACTTGCTTATTTACTTCCGTTGCTTGAAAAAATAGACCCTGATCAATCATCCCCACAAGCTCTTATTCTTGCTTCCTCTCGTGAGCTTGTGATGCAGATTAATGAAGAGGTTCGTATTTGGTCACAAGGCAGCAGCATTAATGGTGCGGCATTTATTGGAGGCGCAAATGTGAAGCGTCAATTAGAAAAACTAAAAAAACGCCCGCAAGTTATTGCTGGGACACCAGGACGTATACAGGAACTTATTACTCAAAAGAAATTAAAAATGCATGAAGTGAAAACGATCGTGTTAGACGAAGGAGATCAATTGCTTGTTCCAGAGCATCTTACAACGATCCGTAATATTGTGAAGACAACGTTAAAAGATCGCCAAGTGATGATGTTTTCAGCAACATTACCGCAAGAAACAGAACAAGCAGCCCGTGCCTTTATGAATGAGCCTGTTACGATTAAAGTCGATAAAAGTGAGAAAATGCAATCGAAAGTAGATCACATGTACTTTGTTGTAGAAAAACGTGATAAGTTCAAAATTTTAGAGAAAATTTCTCGCTTAGAGGGTATGAAAGGGCTAGCCTTTATCAATGATATCGGAGAGCTCAATGTTATTGGAGAAAAGCTAAAATATAAAGAGGTTGAAGTGGGGCTGCTTCATGGAGAATCTAACAAAGTAGATCGTGAAAAAGCTTTACGTAAATTGAAATCAGGCAAACATCCACTGCTTTTAGCGACAGATGTAGCGGCCCGCGGTTTAGATATTAAAGGATTAACGACGGTCATTCATGTTGATTTAGCAAATAGCATAGATCAGTATGTACATCGCTCTGGTCGAACAGGCCGCGCGGGCGCAGATGGAACAGTGATGTCAATTGTTACGGAACGAGAAGAGCGTGAATTAAAGAAGATTGCTCGTGAACTGGAGCTTTCTCTACAAAAAAAAGAGTTTTATGCTGGACAGATTGTAGATGCAAAATAAGTGAACCATACAAGCGGAAGACGAATTTATTCTTCTTCCGCTTTTAGTAGTTATGAGATTGAGAGTAAGTAATTTACAATATAACTTTATCGTGATAAACTAACTGTAAGTTATAAATAGTTTGTCCTTCGGGGTCGGGTGTAAATCCCAACCGGCGGTGATGAAGCAATTCTAAGCCCGCGAGCCTTTTTAAGGCAGGATTTGGTGAGATTCCAAAGCCGACAGTAAAGTCTGGATGGGAGAAGGACGTGTGGAATTTTTTAAAATGTATGAGTGTATCCTTTAAATTTTGAGAACTCGAAGTTAAAGGTTTATTTAAGTATACATTTTTTTCACCATATACTCCCGCAAACCCTGTAGGTATCTCTATGGGGTTTTTATTTTTCGGCAAAAGAGGTGAAGACATGTTTACTGGAATTATTGAAGACATCGGTGTTGTTCAATCGTTAAAGAAAGGCAAGCAGAGCATGGAGATAACGATTTCTTCAGAGAAAATTGTGGAAGATGTTCATCTTGGAGACAGTATTGCAGTAAATGGTGTTTGTTTAACCGTTACTTCTTTTACAACTAATACATTTACTGTTGATGTAATGCCAGAAACGGTAAAAGCATCGTCTATCCAATTATTAAAACCTGGTTCTCCTATCAATTTAGAAAGAGCAATGAGTGCACAAGGCAGATTCGGTGGTCATTTTGTTTCAGGACATATTGATGGGACAGGGACGATTATTAAAAAACAACCGAAAGAAAATGCCGTGTACTTCACAATCGAGCTTCAAGAAGGCTTGAGTCAATATTGTATCCCAAGAGGTTCTGTAGCTATTGATGGAACGAGCTTAACTATTTTTGATATTCAGGGCAACCTATTAACAGTTTCATTAATTCCGTTAACGTTTCAAGACACGATTATCGGACAGAAAGGTGTAGGGGATATTGTTAATATCGAAAATGATATGATTGGTAAATATATCGTGCAGCACCTACAGACAAATAAACCAAAACAATCATTAACCAAAAGTTTTTTAGCTGAAAATGGATTTTACTAAGAGGTGAGTAGAGTGTTTAATACGATTGAAGAGGCATTAGCAGATTTAAAAGCAGGAAAACCAATTATTGTGGTGGATGATGAAAATCGTGAAAACGAAGGGGATTTTATTGTTCTAGCGGAAAAAGCAACCCCGGAAGCGATTAATTTCATGGCTACATATGGAAGAGGTCTTGTTTGCACAGCGATTACTGAAGAACGCGCACAGAAGTTAAATTTACATCCGATGGTTGAGGTAAATACCGATCCACATGGTACGGCTTTTACAGTAAGTGTTGATCATAGAAGTAATTCAACTGGCATTAGTGCTTTTGATCGTTCGATTACAGTAAATGCTCTTCTAGATGATGAGGCTGTAGCCGAGGATTTTAAACGCCCTGGTCATACTTTTCCAATTGTAGCAAAGGCGGGCGGTGTGCTGCAAAGAGCAGGCCATACAGAGGCTGCGGTCGACTTAGCTAAATTATGTGGAGCAGCTCCAGCTGGAGTGATTTGTGAAATTATGAAAGAGGACGGTACGATGGCACGAGTGCCTGACTTAGTCAAAGTTGCAGAAGAATTTCAATTAAAATTTATCACGATTGCAGATTTAATTCGTTATCGTAAACAACAAGCTTCACGTGTAACAGCTGAAGTGAACTAAATCATACTGAATTATATTAGGGGGAACGAAAATGGGACAACATTTTGAAGCACAGTTAATTGGAACAGGATTAAAAATTGGTATAGTAGTTGGAAGATTTAATGAATTTATTGTGAGTAAGTTATTGGACGGAGCGCTTGACGGCTTGAAGCGTCACGGTGTAGAAGAAGCAGACATCGATGTAGCTTGGGTACCGGGAGCTTTTGAAATTCCTTTAATCGCAAAGAAGCTTGTTGAAACAGGAAAATATGATGCCATCATTGGGCTTGGAACAGTAATCCGCGGTGCAACAACTCATTACGATTATGTATGTAATGAATCAGCAAAAGGAATGGCGAGAGTGACGTTAGATACAGGAGTTCCTGTTATTTTTGGCGTAGTTACAACAGAAAATATTGAACAAGCAATTGAGCGTGCTGGTACAAAAGCTGGAAACAAAGGATATGATTCTGCTATTTCGGCTATTGAAATGGCTAACTTGGGTAAATTAATCGGATAACATAGAGTTAGGAGAGGCTGTTCCATAAACTGGGGACAGCCTCTTTTATTTGGCATGGATTAGTTTGATTTAATGAAAGTACCGTCGTTCAAAGTATTACAGCAATCTAATAACATGTTAAAATACATACGTAATGAAGCAATAATTCCTTTCTTTCGGGGAAAAGTAATATATATGGATTTTGAGGAGGGGTTTATGTGTACCATCTTTTTACACATAATGATTTAGATGGTGTCGGCTGCGGTATTGTTGCTAAGCTTGCCTTTGGGGAAGATGTGCAGGTGAGTTATAATTCAATTGGTCGATTGAATTACCAAGTTGAAGCGTTTTTGGAGCAAGCAGATAAAGAACAAAGGTTGCTAGTAACCGATCTTTCTGTCAATGAAGAGAATGAACAAAGAATCTCACAGTTCGTTGCGAATGGTGGTAGTGCTACATTAATTGATCATCATAAAACAGCTCTACATTTAAATGCACATCCTTGGGCGAATGTGACAGTTGAACGGGAAGATGGAAAGTTAGCGTCCGCTACTTCTCTGTTCTATGAATACGCAGTTCAACAAAATTGGCTTTCTCGTTCACAAAACGTAGAGGAGTTTGTTGAATTAGTTCGTCAATATGACACGTGGGAGTGGGAAGCTAATCAGAATCTCACAGCGAAACGGCTAAATGATCTTTTTTTTATGTTTTCTATCGAAGAGTTTGAGGAAAAAATTACGAATAAGCTAGCTAATGCTGATTCTTTTGATTTTGATGAAGTAGAGGAGACTTTATTAAAAGTAGAAGAAAGTCGGGTCGATCGATACATAAAGAGAAAGAAACGTGAAGTATATCAAGTAGCGGTTGGACCTCATGTGGCAGGTGTTGTTCACGCTGAATCCTATCATTCCGAATTAGGAAATGAGTTATCGAAAGAATATAATCACTTGGATTATATTGCGATTGCAATGGTCGGCAGTAAACGATTAAGTCTACGTACAATTCATGATGATATTGATGTCTCTTCAGTAGCAGGGAAATATGAAGGAGGCGGCCATCAAAAAGCTGCAGGCTGCAATTTAACAGAACAAGCCTTTAAACAATTTATTGAGCAAACGTTTTATTCAGAGCCGATTAAGCGTGATGCACACAATAACCAAATCAATGTAAAAGAATCTGAAACAGGTTCCTTATATACGACAAAGGATAAACAACTCCTTTTTCTTAAACCGAATGAACAGAATGAGTGGGGCTTAGAAATCAATCATAAACAACAAAGTCAAACGTTTATCACTTTTCAAGAAGCGGAAAGGTATATTAAACGCAGATTCGGTGCTTGGCTCGCTTATGATGAGCCGTATGAGGAATACATAAAAAAAGCATAAACATAAGGAGAAAGAGGATGTCTACAGGGCATCCTCTTTCTCCTCGTGTTTTGTTAAATAACATATAAACCAACACTATTCATTAACATAGCCTTCTTAAAAAAAGAAATGCCTCGTTGTTTTAGAATGTGGTGCTGTATGATTTCGTTGTAAAATAGCGTTGATTTCTCCACCGATAATGAGCGCTAATCCGGTTAAAAATAACCAAAGCATTAAGATGATGACCCCTCCTAAACTCCCGTATGTAGCAGAGTAGTTTCCAAAATTGTTTACATAAAAGGAAAAGCCAAATGAAATGAGAAGCCAAAGAAGTGCGGCCGTAACAGCTCCAATCCAAACATGCTGCAATGGAAGAGGCTTACTTGGAGCAATTTGATATAAAAAAGCTAGTACAATCGAGATTACAACAACGGCAATGACCCAGCGTAACAGATGGAAAAGTCTTTGGCCATAATCCGAAATTGGAAATAATTGATTGACGAAATCAAGGAGAACCTGACCAAATACAGGCAAAGCAAGGGCTACAATAAAAGCTAATATGATTCCAAATGTTAAAATAATAGAAAGCAAACGAGTCATGATAAAACTCCTTGTTTCTTGTACCTCAAAAGCAATATTCATCGAATGAATAAAAGCATTCATCCCATTTGAAGCAGACCAGATGGTGCCGATAATACCGATTGTTAGCAGACGGCCATTACGTTCACTTAAAATAGTAATAATCGTTTCTTCGATGAGTTGATTCGTTTCTGAAGGAACAAAGTCATGCAGAAATGTTAAAGCAGCTTGGGGATTGATAGATAAATAAGGCAAAATAGAAAGTAATAAAATAAGCATCGGAAAGAGAGAGAGTAAATAATAATAGGCTTGTTCAGCAGCGAGTCCGGTTACACGATCAACCTTGAGTTTTTGGATAAGCTGTCTTCCAAAAGTGAACCATGTCATTATAAGATCCCTCCTGCATTAGAAAATGTGCAAGGTAGTAGAAGTGTTAAATTTAACCTTAAAGGAAGGAAAGGGCAAGGTCAATATAAAAAGGCTGCCCAAACATTTATGGGCAACCTTTCATTAGTTAATCTTTTTTTGCAATTGATTAATAACATCAAGAGAGCGGCCTGTACCAATGACAACAGCCTCAAGCGGCTGAGCAGTAAGGTGAACAGGGACGATAATTCTTTGGGACAACCATTCTTGCAGCCCGTTAAGGAGTGCGCCTCCACCAGTCAGTATGACACCTTGGTCGACGATATCTCCACTTAACTCAGGCGGTGATTCTTCTAATGTCGCACGAATGGATTCTAAAATACGTAGTAAGGATTCTGTCATAGCTTCTTGAATTTCTCCAGACTGAATGGTCATCGTTTTTGGAAGACCTGTGACAAGGTCACGCCCGCGAACATCTAAAGAGACAGGTGAATGATCAATTGGTGCATAGCCAATCTCCATTTTTATTTGTTCAGCTGTTTGTTCACCAATTAACAAATTATAGGTTTTACGTACGTATTGTATAATATCTTCGTCTAATTGATCACCGCCAACTCGAATAGAGTGACAAGAAACGATGCCGCCATATGAAATAATGGCTACTTCCGTTGTTCCTCCTCCAATATCTACAATGACATTAGCAATTGGTTCTTCTACCGGTAAATCCGCTCCGATGGCCGCGGCTACTGGTTCTTCAATAAGATGAACACGCTTGGCTCCGCAGCTGCTTACTGCATCTTGAATAGCCTTTTTTTCAACCGTTGTTGCACCGAACGGTGTACACACGACAACGTTAGGCTTACGCATAGCTACTTTTACAGAATTCGTAGCTTTCTTCATAATATGTTTAAGCATCTGTGCAGTAATATCAAAATCTGCAATGACCCCATCTTTCAATGGACGGACTGTTCTAATATGGTCTGGAGTTTTTCCGATCATTTCTTTTGCATCCAATCCAACGGCTAACACTTGATTCGTATTTAAATCAATAGCCACAACAGATGGTTCATTAAAGATAATCCCTTTATTTTTACTATAAACTAATGTGTTGGCTGTTCCTAAATCAATGCCAATTTCTATGTTTTTAAACAATATAGTCACCCCTCTAAGAGTTTTGACCCCCGAAATATTATTCTACCTAAAGATAGGATTTTGTGGGGGTTTTTCTAGCTGGTAATTTAAACCTTTTTCATAAACAATTATGTTTGTTATGAATTAAGAAAAATATTCATTTCATATTTTATGCTAGAATAGAGAAATAAATGGTGAAAAAGAAGGTATCGTAGTGAAGAAGATAAATGAGAGTATACGAGAAAATCCAACGATAAAGACGATTATTGTAGCTCTTCTCGCTTTTATAGGAGGTTATTTTTTCGAACGTTTAGGTGTGTATTTACCGTGGATGCTAGGTCCGCTTTTCGTTATTTTAATTGCTAAGCTGAAGTTCGGCTATTATTTTTATTGGTCAAAAAATTTAAGAAGCCTCGGGTTAATTATTTTAGGTGTTCAACTAGGAAGTGCTTTTACAAAAGAAGCGTTGGCAGAGATGCTTCATCATTTACCAATTATGCTTTTGTCAACGGCAGTCATTACCGTATTTACTGTACTAACAGGGCTATTGATTGCAAAGTGGATGAACATTCGTCCAGGTACTTCATTGTTAGGAAGTTTTCCAGGCGGGTTATCTCAAATGGTCATATTAAGTGAGGAATTAAAAGGTGTAGATGAAACAGTTGTTACCTTTATGCAAACACTTCGAGTGATTCTCGTCATTTCGATTGTGCCGTGGCTTGTTACACATGTATTGTCTGATGATGCGGTTGCGGTTAGTCCTATTACAAATGAGCATTTCTTTTTCCTTCAATATGATTGGAAGTTTGCGCTATTATTATTGCTTGTTCTTATTGGGTTTATTAGTCTTGGTAAGAAAATTCATTTTCCTCTTCCGCATCTATTAGGTCCTTTATTGGCGGCTACTTTATTCAATTTGGTTGGTCCTGGTGCTCCTGAAGTACCTAGCTTTTGGTTAAATTTATCGCAATTAATGATTGGAGCACACTTAGGATATACGTTAAGAGTAGATAATCCACAGTTGTTTAAGAAAATGTTCGGTGTTATTTTTGTAAGTAACGTTCTATTAATTGCTTTTTGCTATGGAATGGCTGTATTTCTAGGGCCTTATGTTTCTATACCTGTAAATGAGCTATTTTTAAGCCTTGCTCCAGGCGGAGTGGCAGAAATGTCTGTGACGGCCTTATCGGTTCATATCGATGTTTCAACGGTAACGAGTTTCCATCTGTTTAGAATTTTATTTATTCTGTTTTTGATTTCTCCGCTTATTAAGTGGGTAGCGCTAAAAAAATCAGTGGTGTCCAATCATAAAGTTTGATATAAGGCTTACGTATATGATGCTGTGGATGTTTGACTTATTTGTGTCAGAGTTCGATGAATGAACGAGTTTTTAGAAATCGAAGTATGGAAAAAACAAAAATATATTCATTTTTTTACTCAACCTTCCGATATAAGAAATAGATACTAGAAGATTTTAAATGAATGGGTGAGTATTATGGATAAAGCATCATTAATAGGGGTTTTGCTTGGTGTTATTGCAATAGCCTTGGGAATGTTCTTTAAAGGGGTTGCTTTTTCAGCATTAATTAATCCAGCAGCTATTATGATTATTATGGTTGGGACTGTTGCAGCAGTTGTAACAGCATTTCCTATGTCTGAATTAAAGAAAGTTCCAAAACTATTTAAAATTTTATTTACAGAACAACAGTTAACAAAACCAGAGGAGTTAATTAAAACCTTTTCTGAGTGGGCGGTTATTGCTAGAAAAGAAGGTTTGTTAGCACTTGAAAGTATCGCAGATCAAATAGACAATCAGTTTTTGAAAAACGGTTTAAATCTTGCTGTTGAAGGACAAAGTGCGGATTACATACGTGATATCTTGACGGAAGAAATCGAAGCGATGGAAGAGAGACATCGCGGTGGTGCGGCAATCTTTACTCAAGCCGGGACATATGCGCCAACGCTTGGGGTACTAGGTGCTGTATTAGGTTTAGTTGCTGCTTTAGGAAATATGTCCGATATTGACGCATTAGGACATGCCATTTCGGCAGCCTTTATCGCAACTATGCTAGGGATTTACACCGGATATGTGCTTTGGCATCCATTTGCGAATAAGTTAAAACGTAAGTCTCAACAAGAAGTAAGAGTTAAAGAAATGATGATTGAAGGAATTTTATCTATTATTGAAGGGGAAGCTCCGAGAACAATTGAGCAGAAGCTAACTTCATATTTACCTGCTGACGATCGGAAGAAGTGGCTGGAAGGCGAAGTGAAGCAAGATGGCTAGGAAGAAAAAGAAAAGAAATCATGAAGAGCATATCGATGAATCTTGGTTAGTGCCTTATGCGGATATTTTAACGCTTTTGCTTGCTCTTTTTATTGTTCTCTTTGCTTCCAGTTCCATCGACTCCAAGAAGTTCAATTCGATGTCTAATTACTTTAATCAAGTGTTTACAGGGGGAGCGGGGGTAATGGACTTTCCTAGTACAACACAGATGGACAATGCAGAGTCCTTAAAACAAGGCGGAAGCGGAAAGACGGAGCAAGAAGAGCTTTCACACATTCAAGGTAAAGTTAATACATATATTGAAAATAAAGAGTTGAACGATAAGTTAGGCACTTCGCTTACAGATGAAGGCTTACTTGTTACAATTCGTGATAATGTTTTATTTGAATCAGGGGCTGCTGATGTAGGGAAAGAGAATCAGCAGATTGCAAAAGATATTTCGAAGCTTCTTGTGATGAACCCACCACGGAGTATTGTTATTAGTGGACATACGGATAATCTCCCAATTAAAACAAATCAATTTGATTCGAACTGGGATTTGAGTGTTATGCGTGCGGTTAACTTTATGAAAATTTTATTAGAGAACGATAAATTAGATCCAGAGTGGTTTAGCGCAAAAGGTTTTGGTGAATTTAAGCCTGTTGCGTCTAACAAAACGGCGGAAGGCCGTGCTAAAAACCGACGTGTTGAAATTTTAATTGTGCCAAGAACAAACGTAGATGAATAAAAAATCTGTCCAAAGTGACAGATTTTTTTATTCCTTTTTCTTGTTATGAGAAAATGTATCCTCATTGTTTTCATATGAATACATTTACAGTAAGATAAAGAGAGTATCATAATTTAAGGCTTGGTTATATGGAGCTATTGGTTTCTAGTGCATTTCAGCATTGTTAAAATAAGCTCAAAGTCAATAGTATTTAATACAGCCTACTTTAAAAAGGAAGTGTCATCGTTGATCGTATTAAAATCTGAACGTGAAATACAGGCTATGCATGAGTCAGGAAAAATTTTAGCTGCTTGCCACAGGGAAATTGCGAAGCTTATTCAACCGGGTGTGACAACTTGGGAAATTGAAGAATTTGTAGAAGCCTATTTAAAACAGCATGGAGCAAAACCAGAGCAAAAAGGATATAAAGGATATAAATATGCAACATGTGCGAGCATCAATGAAGAAATTTGTCATGGTTTCCCTCGGAAAACACCGCTGAAAGGTGGGGATATTGTGACGATTGATATGGTAGTGAATTATAATGGGACGCTTTCTGATTCAGCATGGACTTATCCAGTCGGTAAAGTGTCTAAAGAAACGGAACATTTATTAGCTGTAACAAAAGAATCTCTATATCGTGCAATTGAGGTTGCGGTTGCAGGCAATCGAATTGGAGATATTGGTCATGCGATTCAGTCTTATGTGGAAGCGGAAGGTTTTTCGGTTGTACGTGACTTTATCGGTCATGGTATCGGTAATGTGATTCATGAAGATCCACAAGTGCCGCATTATGGATTACCTCATAAAGGGCTGCGCTTGAAAGAAGGGATGGTCTTTACAATTGAACCGATGGTGAACGTTGGTACTTACGAAGCGGTGAGAGATGCGAATGGTTGGACTGCTTCAACGGCTGATGGAAAATATTCAGCACAGTATGAACATACATTAGCGATTACTAAAAACGGTCCGATTATTTTAACTGAACAATAAGAAGAAGGGACGGAGCTTATTAATCCGTCCCTTTGTTTTATTGTTACACATTACGTAATCGGCCTAATTCTTCAGCAATGGCTTCCATTTCGCTTGGGCTGAAATTTGTTTTACGCATAACCATTTCGTATAATTCATGTAACTCTTCGTACATAGAGGCATTAAATGAATCAGATTTAATCGCACCAATATTCATCATTCTTAGCTTTTCTTTAATTGCTTCTACCATAAATTCCACTGCTTCTGGGCTATTTTTTGTTAAATCCATGTTTACCATCCTCTCGTTCTTTTTCAATTATGTTCATCTTTTCATGATTACGAATAGAAGTCAATGGAAACAGTACGTTCTAATCACAACTATTTTAGAAAGAAATAAAAAATATACAAACAACTAAATTATTGGATATACTTGGAATATCAGATGATTTAATATACGACAAGGAGGGGTATAGATGAGTAGGGAAAGCAGACACTATAGGAAAGAAGAACCGAAGAGTAAATTTGTTCAAGCTGTAGTGATAGGTGCCGTTGTTGGAGGCTGTTTAAGCCTTCTTGATAAATCAACGAGACATAGTGTAAAAGCAAGTACGAAGCAATGGTGCGAACGTATTAACTATCTGGCAAAAAATCCAGACCGTGTCATTGATCAAGTACGAGAAGCTACAACACAAATGAGGACAACCGTGACGAAAGTGTCGGATGAGGTTGCGCTTCTTGTAGATACTGTAGAAGAATTGAGTCATATTCCATCAGAAGTCTCACAAATGATTGAAGAAACGAAAGAGGCTTTCGTTGCTGAAAAGAAAAAGGCAGGACTAAGCGAACAACAGGTGAAGTAGACAATCGAGGTGGTGGCATGGTGGTAAAAAGAGTGATGCTGAGATGGAGCTTCTTTAAAACACTTCTAGAAAAAATAAAAGCTGATGATGTATCTGGTCTTGCTGCTCAACTTTCTTACTTCTTCCTGCTATCACTATTTCCACTTCTTATTGTTTTGTTTACGTTAGTCGCGTATTTACCATACTCTGAAGAGGAAATTTTACGAACGGTGCATACTTTTGCTCCAGAGAAGTCCATGGAGTTAATTGAAGAAAACTTAAATAAGATGATGAAAGGGAATGGGAAGTTACTTTCATTTGGGATTTTTGTTACTCTTTGGTCAGCATCTAATGGACTTAATGCCATCATTCGTGCTTTTAATCGAGCATACGACGTAACAGAAAACCGTTCTTTTTTTATTGCCCGGGGAATGTCGATTATTCTCACATTAGCGATGGTTTTTGTTTTTCTTGCCGCTTTATTACTTCCGCTGTTTGGAAAACAAATTGTTTTCTTTTTATTCGCAAAGTTTGGTTTTTCAGAAGAATTTATTAACGTTTGGAATACGCTGCGATGGTTGATTAGCTCTGTTGTTCTTTTTTTTGTTTTCTTTATGCTATATTGGATTGCTCCTAATAAGAAATTAAAGTGTTTAAGTGTACTTCCTGGAGCGATATTTGCTACAGTAGGCTGGGTTTTTATGTCCTTGGCATTTTCCTTTTATGTAGAGAAATTTGGGCATTATTCGACAACGTACGGAAGTCTTGGCGGGATTATCGTGTTAATGATTTGGTTTTATTTAAGTGGAATTATCATTATTATTGGCGGAGAAATAAATGCTTCAGTCAGTGAGAAAAAAAAGCCAGATTGCGCGTAATTTGCCTAACATGAGACATTGGTTTTTGTCGAATACTTTATTTGTACACATCTTTATAAAGGGAGGCACTTGATTATGAGCAATAGCGCAAAAAAAGATGGCAGCACAAAACAAAAAGGGAAAAAGCGTTCAAAGCATAAAACATCAGGCTCAGCGAACGGAAAGAACGGTTACCATTAATAATAGAGGGCTCCTTCTTCGTAAAGGGGCCCTCTTTATTTTAGTATTTATGTCGTGGCGGATTAACATGCTTACGCTTTTGTTCTTAGCTTCTTAATAACCTCAAGCTATTTAAAATAACTAAGATTGTGCTTCCTTCATGACCAATTACACCGTATGGTAAATCTAGGAATTGGAGGAAATTAGAAGCGATTAAAAGCATGATCACAACAATTGAGAAAATTACATTCTGTTTAATAATTCGATTCATTTTCTTGGATAATTTTACGGCTTCCGCAATTCGCGGCAGGTTGTTTTTCATCAACACAACATCGGCTGTTTCAAGAGCTACATCTGTACCTTCTCCCATTGCAATCCCGACAGAAGCTGTTGCGAGAGCAGGAGCATCATTGATTCCATCCCCAACCATAGCGACTGTGCCAAATTGTTCTTTTAGTTTTTTAATTTCATCAACCTTTGTTTCTGGAAGACATTCAGCAATATAAGCATCAATATGACTTTCAATTGCGATTGCTCTTGCTGTTTTTTCACCGTCTCCTGTTAGCATGACTGTGTATATGCCTTCTTTCTTTAATGCTTCAATCGCTTTCACCGTTTCTTCACGAACGACATCCTTTAAAGTGATAATCCCGGCAATTCCATGTTCATCTTTGGCGAAGACAATTGTTTTTCCTTCGTTTGCAAGGGAAAGAGCGATTCC
The DNA here is from genome assembly GCF_042136355.1 of Peribacillus sp. Hz7. NCBI lineage: Bacteria > Bacillati > Bacillota > Bacilli > Caryophanales > Bacillaceae > Peribacillus > Peribacillus sp. Hz7. The sequence continues at coordinate 118,467 of NZ_JBHHJV010000007.1, read as the reverse complement.
GTTTTGGAACTGCTCAGCTTCATCACGACCAACAAAGCTTGCGCGGCCCACTTGCCAAAATTCGTTTCCAAAGTACGCTTGAACACCATTTCCAGATATATCTTCCATATCAGTTGGTTTCACTAATTCTTTAGTAATACGAGACTTTGCATAACGTACTATCGCTGTTGCAAGCGGATGGTTTGAATAATTCTCGATAGAAGCGACACGAAGGAGAAAATCTTCTTCTTGTAAGTTTTCACGAATAACGATATCCGTTACTTCCGGTTTTCCTTTTGTTAATGTACCTGTTTTATCTAATGCAATTGCTTGTAAGTTGCCCAAGTTTTCAAGGTGAACGCCACCTTTAAATAAAATACCATGTCGAGCCCCATTGGAAATTGCTGATAGCGTTGCAGGCATAATCGAAGCCACTAGAGCACATGGTGACGCGACAACAAGTAAGATCATGGCACGATAAAAGGTTTCCGTCCAACTCCAGCCGAGTGCAAAGTGAGGGACAAACATCATTAGTGCTACAACGGCTAATACTACTTTTACATAAGTTCCTTCAAAACGCTCAATGAAGAGCTGAGAAGGAGATTTCTCACTTTGAGCAGATTGTACTAAAGTGATAATTTTTTGGAATAATGTTTCACTATTAGGTTTTGTAATCTCAATGGTAATCGTTCCACGTAAGTTTACTGTTCCAGCGAATACTTCATCTCCAACAGATTTTGTAACAGGAACAGATTCTCCGGTAATTGCTGCTTGATCAATGTTTGTACGTCCATCTGTAATGGTTCCATCAGATGGGACTCGTTCACCGGGCTTTACTAAAATAAGGTCACCGACAACAAGTTGAGAGACAGCAATAGTTTCTGAATAGCCATTTGTGACGCGCAACGCTTCTTCTGGCTGCAAATCCATTAACGCAGAAATTTCTTTATGACTTTTGTTCATTGTATATGTTTCAAGTGCACCGCTTAATGCAAAGATAAAAATTAAGATGGCACCTTCTGTCCAATAGCCGATAATCGCTGAACCAATTGCAGCAAAAATCATTAACATTTCAACGTTCAATTCTTTATCTTCAATCGTATCTTCAATGCCTTCTTTTGCTTTGGCAAATCCACCGATTATAAAAGCCATTAAATAGATGATAACAGCACTTGTTCCAAGTCCATTCTTATCCAGTAGCCATCCAGCTAAGATTAAAACACCACTAAGTAGAGCGGCAATCAGTTCAAGATGCGGTTTTACTTTTTCAAGCCACGATGATTCCAGTGTAGCAGGCTGTCGTAATTGCTTCGTATCTGTAGTCATTGTCTTCCCCCCGATTTCTTAATTATGATGATAGCTTTTCTCAGTTAGGTGATATTTAAGTGAGAAAGATAATCATCTGCATTTCGTTAAAAAAAGATGAAAGCTGCCATTGTTTATTCAATGACAGCAATGAATATCGGCTTTTTGTCTATGTTTGATTGTTTATATAATATCATATTTCCCAAAAAAGTAAACTATAATAATTCTAATTTAGTAAAAAATATAATTAGATAACTAATTGTACTTTAGATGGAAAGGTGGTGTTATATAGCTTTGTTGATTGTTTAATAAGACCTATAGAAAAGAATTAGGGGATTTGTAATCTACAGTTACTTATATCTTGAAAGAAAATGGGGATATTAGTGGAACATAGAGTGATTGGTGTAGTAATACATTGAAAAGGAATTTGCTTATTTTAATGTGAAAGTTGGTGGCTTGATAAAATGACAAATAAAATCTTTCTAATTCTTGTGTTAGTTGGTGTTCCGCTTTCTGTGATTGGATCATTATTGCATTGGCCAAGTGTTGTTATGTTCGTTGTGTACTGTTTAACGATTGTAGCTTTAGCTAGCTTTATGGGGCGAGCAACGGAGAGTCTAGCTATTGTGTTGGGACCGCGAATTGGGGGATTATTGAATGCGACTTTTGGGAACGCAGTCGAACTCATTATTTCCATTTTTTCATTAAAAGCGGGCTTAGTCGGTATCGTATTAGCCTCTTTAACTGGCTCTGTCTTGGGAAACTTATTATTAGTAGCCGGATTATCGTTTTTTATCGGTGGTACGAAATATAAAAGGCAGACGTTTAATGTATATGATGCAAGACATAATGCGGGATTGTTGATTTTTGCGGTTATTGTAGCGTTTGTTATTCCGGAAGTGTTTAGTCAAAATATGAATGATGTAGAAACTATGTCACTAAGTATTGGTATTTCCGTTATTTTAATTGTTCTCTATTTGGCGGCTTTATTCTTTAAGCTAGTAACACATCGTGGGGTTTATCAGCCGACAGAAAAAGGTGCAGCGCTAGGAGAGCATGAAGAGGAAGAACCTGAATGGGGCAAAAAGGCGGCTATAGGCGTGCTGGCAGCTGCGACTGTTGCGGTTGCTTACGTTTCAGAAAATCTTGTTCATACGTTTAGTGAAGTAGGGGAGACATTTGGCTGGACAGAGCTGTTTATTGGGGTCATCATTGTAGCAATTGTTGGAAATGCTGCTGAACATGCTTCAGCGATTATTATGGCTTATAAAAATAAAATGGATATTGCTGTAGAAATTGCAGTTGGGTCTACGCTGCAAATCGCTATGTTCGTCGCTCCTGTTTTAGTTTTGCTATCTTTACTTTTCCCAACGTATATGCCGCTTGTGTTCACCTGGCCTGAGCTCATTTCGATGGTAACAGCGGTATTTTTAATGATTATGATTTCGAATGATGGTGAAACAAACTGGTTTGAAGGATTAACGTTACTGGCAGCTTACGTCATTATGGGAATTGGCTTTTATTTATTATAGAACAAAGCTAAAAGGTTAAAAAATATAAATTTCTAAACAGTTTGGTGTCTAGCTTCCGGTGCTTTGTTCTTTTCTTATGCAGGAAAGGAAAAGTTTGGAGAAGCGACCTTGTGTATAGAATACGGTCTACGAACAAAATCTATAGACAATTGACTTATTCTCTTTAAAAGGAGCGCGACACCATGAGAAGACTAGTAATGATTTTGGCCATTTTAATGTGTTCATTCATTGGAGCGGATATCGGAGGAGCTGTGCAAAAAACAGATGTCAAAAAGGCAACTTCTATGAAAACTTCTATTCCTCCAGCTGTTTTAAATATTACGAAGGAAAATACGTATCCGAATCCAACTCAAGACTTGCCACGTTTACAACCTAGTGAATTAGCACAGCAATTGCTTGATTCTTCAGATGTACCCATTGAAAACCCTGAATTGATTCGTATGTTAAATGAATCAACCATTGCTAAAGCTCCCCTTGCCTTTGGCTATCGTGCCACGATTTATCTTGGGCATTGGGCATTAAATTATCAATCAACTGAGACAGCGCCTAACTGGGAATATCAAAAGGTGAATACGAATTATTATGATAATCGCGGAGGTAATCTCCCGTACAGTATTCACTATGTTCAAGAAGCGCAAAAAACTGTACATGGTGGATTAACAGCAAAGATTCCTAAAGCGGAAGATGTACAAAAAATGATGCTGTTAAAAGCAACAGAAAAAACGAAACTACCACTTGCTTTCGAGACAATTATCGGAGCAGGAACGAAAAAAGATCACGTATATAATATTCCAGCTAAACGACTTGGTTATTTGTACGGTTATGCTTCTGCTGTCAATGAAAAAGGAAAAGTCACATATGGTGAGGTATATTTGAATTTAAAAGGCAGCAAGCGCACTTTAACGATTAAAAATATAACTTCGCAAGGAATCGGGGCATGGATTCCTATTCAAGATCATCTCTCATTTAGTTTTACAGCTTCACAACAACCGAGGTAAGGAAGAATGCATTCAAATAAAAAACTCGCCAGCAATTGGCGAGTTTTTTACAAGGCTTTATCATTAGAGTACAGTTGATTTTTCGCATATTTCTTAAATACGAGACGTACGACTTTGAAAGTCTGTTTTCGGATAATAAGCATTTTTCACTAACACATTTGGTCCGAGACATTTTACAGCTGGACAGTGGCAATTGAGTTGAGCGGCCAGCTTAGAGTTCATCCACGTTTCATAGGATTTGGTAAGTGGTTGATCGACAATGTTCCCAAGCGACGGTGCATCGCCAAAATCAGTGACAATTACTTCGCCCGTGAAAATATTTATATTTAAGCGGGAGCGTCCGTCTGGGTCATTTCGGACGGTTACTTTTTTCGAATTGTACAAACGTTTTAGCAGCTCTAAATCTTCTTTATTATTGCTGCATGGATAAAAAGGAAGGGTCCCAAATAGCATCCATACATTTTCATCGCGAATATCCAGTAAGTGATGAATAGCTTCACGCATTTGATTTAAAGGAAGCGTTTCTAATGCTGAAGCAAAATCGCTGGGATACATAGGATGCACTTCATGGCGTTTACAGCCCATTTCTTCCACAACTTGCTTATGAATATGATCTAAATAGGGTAAGGTTCGTTTATTTAACATTGTTTCAGCAGAAACCAGTACCCCAGCATTCGATAAAGCACGGGAATTCGTGATCATTTGATCGAATAATTTTTTACGTTGCTCACGTGTTGGTTTTCGATCCATCATTGCGAAACCTGTGTCGATAAATTCATCGATCGTCCCCCAATTGTGGGAAATATGTAGAACATCTAAATAAGGAATAATGTCTTCATAACGTTCTAAATCAAGGGTTAAGTTAGAATTGATTTGTGTGCGTACCCCACGACTATGTGCATATTTCAATAAAGGCAACACATAATTTTTTACGGATTTTTTAGATAGCATCGGCTCGCCGCCGGTAATGCTAAGGGAACGTAATGTTGTAATCTCATCGAGGCGCTGAATCAGTAGCTCTAATGGAAGGGCATCAGGGTCTTTTGGCTGTAATGTATAGCCTACAGCACAATGCTCACAACGCATATTACAAAGGGTTGTTGTCGTAAACTCGACGTTGGTTAGCGTCATTTTTCCGTATTGCTCAATATCCATATAGGCTTCCCAAGGATCATGCTCGGGAGTGATTGGTGTTAGTATCGTTTCTTTCATTGTCATAGTCTAAGGCTCCTTACGTATTAATGCACTAACCCATTATGAACAAACCGAATAATTAATGTCAATAATGGGACGCTTCGGGCGAGATTTCAATTGCACTTTATATATAGATTCGATACGATAAATAGACGAAGACGGAAGGAGAATGTTTTCATGGGAAAAACCATTCACAGTAAAGATGATCAAGTTAAGTATTTGAAGGAACGTTTAACGATATTTATGGAGGTTCTAGATAGCATTGAACCTGAACATACAGAGTTAGAAGATATTGATCGTTTAATTAATATGATTGACGAATTAGAAGAGAAAGTCGAACAATTCAAGAGCCGCGGATAAGAGTAGGATTTGTACGATAGTATGAGTCCTTTTCGTTGAATATTCAATAAAACCTTGTTTTTTAAAAAACAAGGTTTTATTTTGGAAAATAACATTGGGATAAATTGGGTGCAGGCGATTGGTTTTGACGTAATGGCAATGTCTAAAGCTGTTGTATAAGGGTTGCTATGTCTTTTTCTACAAGCATGTCAGAGACAAGTTTTCTAATGAAATAAAAAGTCTGTCTTTTCGAAATATAGGGATAGATGTATAATGAAACAGGTATTAAATTCATTTAGTGATGTCTACGTCCAGAGAAACATAGACATCGCAATTAAATATAGGGGATTGAGGGGGACTGCAAGATGGATATGTTTAAATTTCAAGAAAGTATGTACAGTCTAATTGTAGAAACATCTACAAATTTACCAAAAGACGTGCGTCGTGCAATTAAAGGTGCAAAAGCACGCGAAAATGCTGGTACACGTTCAGCAATGAGTTTGGCAACGATTACAAATAACATTACAATGGCGGATGATAATGTATCTCCAATCTGTCAAGATACAGGACTACCAACATTCAAAATTAAAACACCAGTTGGCGTAAATCAACTTGAAATTGCAGAAGCAGTTCGCAATGCGTTAGTTCTTGCGACAAAAGCAGGAAAGCTTCGTCCAAATGCAGTTGACTCTTTAACAGGGGAAAATAGTGGTGATAACTTAGGAGAAGGTCTTCCGGTTATCAAATTTGAACAATGGGGTAAAGATTATATCGATGCGCGCCTAATTCTTAAAGGTGGCGGTTGTGAAAATAAAAATATTCAATACAGCCTTCCATGTGAGCTTGAAGGGCTTGGCAAAGCAGGTCGTGACCTAGATGGTATTCGTAAATGTATCATGCACTCTGTGTACCAAGCACAAGGGCAAGGATGTAGTGCTGGATTCATCGGTGTTGGAATTGGTGGAGATCGCTCTTCAGGATACGATTTAGCAAAAGCGCAACTTTTCCGCAGCAATGATGATGTAAATCCAAACGAAGATCTTCGTAAATTAGAAGAATACGTAATGGAGCATGCAAATGAATTAGGAATCGGAACAATGGGCTTTGGCGGTGAAACAACATTATTAGGTTGTAAAATTGGTGTTATGCACCGTCTTCCAGCAAGTTTCTTCGTTTCTGTTGCGTACAACTGTTGGGCATTCCGTCGCTTAGGTGTGAAAGTAAACCCTGAAACAGGTGAAATTAACGAATGGTTATATCAAGAAGGCGAAAAAATCGACTTCGCACTTGAAGATAAGCAAGCAGAGCAAGAAACAGCAGCAGCATCTGAAGCAGCTGTAGAAGGACCTCGTGAGGTTGTTCTAGAAGCACCAATTACAGAAGAGAAAATCCGTGAACTTAAAGTCGGTGACGTTGTTCATATTAACGGTAGAATGTACACAGGCCGTGATGCAATCCACAAGCACTTATCTGAAAATGATTCACCAATCGATTTAGATGGTCAAATTATTTATCACTGTGGTCCAGTTATGCTGAAAGATGACGAAGGTAAATGGCATGTAAAAGCAGCTGGTCCAACAACAAGTATCCGTGAAGAACCATACCAAGGGGATATCATGAAGAGATTCGGAATCCGTGCTGTTATCGGTAAGGGCGGAATGGGACCAAAAACATTGGCGGCGCTTGAAGAGCACGGCGGTGTTTACTTAAACGCAATCGGTGGAGCGGCTCAGTACTATGCAGATTGTATCAAATCTGTTGACGGTGTGAACTTTACAGAGTTCGGTATCCCTGAAGCAATGTGGCACTTAAGTGTTGAAGGTTTCACGGCGGTTGTTACGATGGACTCACACGGAAACAGCTTACACAAAGACGTTCAACAAACATCATTAGAAAAATTAGCTAAGTTTAAAGAAACAGTATTTAAATAAGAAAGAAGCGGGTGCCTCTCCAATAGAGAGAGCACCCGTTTTTTATAAGATGATTGAAGGTGTAAAATTTCAGACATGTCTTGATGTCTAGCTCTAGAAACCTTGCGCTTTTCTTAGCTTTCATTTTCTTCACTTGGCAAAGGATCAATGGTTGTGGCATCTTTCGAATTCAATGCTTTTTTGAGGACATAGACAAAGCCGCCGCCTACTAAGCCGAGACAAAAAATAAACCCCATCGAAATGATCCACCATTCAGCCATGAAAGCGCCTCCTTTTAGCAAAAATATATGCTCAAGAGAAAAAATTATTTCCGAAATGTCCAAATATTTGAAAATGACGAGCATATAATAGTAGCAGAAAGGAGGGAATGGTATGCAAAATAATTATTGGTTATACTTCTTTGCTCTATTAGCCGGTTTTGCTTTTATCCTTCTTCCTGTCGCTGGTACAATTTTTGCTGGACTCGAACCTATTTTGGCTGTAATTGGCATTGTTGTTGTCTTGCTTTTCGCTGTCATTATTGTTTGGAAAGCATTAGAATCATTGTTTAAACGATAAATCAATATAGATTGGGACCATCCTTCTTTTATATTGGAGGGGTGGTTTTTTATTGGAATCATGCCAATTCCTTCTCCTTACATATAAATGTTTTTATGCCCAACACTAAGAGAAAAGCATTTTGGGGGATTAAATAAAGATGAAGAAACTAATCTGTTTATTGACGATTTGGAGTGTATTATGGGCATTAGCAACTCCGGCTTTTGCCGAATCATATAATTGGGGAATGAAGAAAGGAAGCAATGGAAAACCAGCTGAAGCAGGACAGAAATTCGACGAAATGCTTCCGAAATATGAAGCGGTTTATTTAGGAGATACCTCGAAAAAAGAGATCTATTTAACGTTTGATAATGGTTATGAAAACGGCTACACAGGCCAAATTTTAGATGTACTTAAAAAACAAAACGTACCAGCTACTTTTTTTGTAACAGGTCATTATTTAAAAACAGTACCGGACCTTGTGAAAAGAATGGTAAACGAAGGTCATATCGTAGGAAACCATTCTTGGACACATCCGGATATGACGGCTATGACGGATGAACAGATTCGGTCAGAATTACGTCAAGTCAAAGAAAAAACAGCAGAGTTAACAGGTCAGCAAATGATGAATTATTTGCGTCCGCCGCGTGGAGTGTTTAATGAAAGAACGATGAAAATAGCTAAAGAAGAAGGGTATTACCATATATTTTGGTCACTTGCTTATAAAGATTGGGTTGTTGATGAACAAAAAGGAGCAGCCTATGCTCACGGTGAAGTGATGAAACAAATTCACCCAGGGGCTATCATGCTTATCCATACGGTTTCAAAAGACAATGCTGATGCACTTGATTCTATTTTAACGGATTTGAAAAAACAAGGGTATGTATTTAAAAGTTTGGATGATTTAATGATTGAGCAGCAATTGCCGAATCGCATGCTGTATTAATGATAAAGTGGAGCCCTCATTTTGGGCTCTGTTTTTCTATTCTGGATAAAAACATGATATAATACGTTGCAAACTGTCAAAGAGACGTATATGCTTTTGAAGCATGGAAAAACGGAGTGAAAAGAAATGACAAACGATCAATTAGAAATAAATCAAACGTTTCCCTTAACAATCAAACGACTCGGTATTAACGGAGAAGGAGTCGGTTATTTTAAAAAGAAAGTCGTCTTCGTTCCAGGTGCGTTGCCAGGAGAAGAAATAGTTGCGGTTGCAACGAAAGTTCAACCTAAATTTTCTGAAGCAAAAATTAAAACGATTCGTAAATCATCCCCACATCGCATTCAGGCACCATGTCCGATTTATGCGGAGTGCGGCGGCTGCCAGCTGCAACATCTAAGCTATAGCCAACAGCTGGTTGAAAAACGTGATATCGTCGTTCAGGCGATGGAACGATATACGAAAAATTCAATTTCTGCTTTAAATATTAAAGATACAATTGGCATGGAAGACCCGTGGAACTATCGCAACAAAAGCCAATATCAAGTTGGGTTAAAAGAAGGCAAGCTCATTGCTGGCTTGTATGGAGTAAACTCACATTCTTTAATCGATATTCCAAACTGTCTCGTGCAGCATTCAGCAACAAATAAAGTAACGCGTACCGTTAAGAAAATTTTAAAAAACCTAAACATCCCTATTTATAACGAACGAAAGAATAAAGGGGTCATTAGGACGGTTATCACTCGTGTAGGTTTTGAAACAGGAGAGGTTCAAGTTGTCCTTGTAACGGGAACAGAAGACATTCCGCAAAAAGACAAGCTGATTAAACAAATTCGTGATCAACTTCCTGAAGTGAAATCCATTGTTCAAAACATTAACAATAAGAAAACATCGCTCATTTTTGGAGACAAAACAATCCACTTAGCTGGTGAAAAGGTCATCAATGAAATACTTGGCGATTTATCCTATGAACTATCAGCACGTACATTTTTCCAACTGAACCCAATTCAAACTGTGAAGCTCTATGATGAAGTCAAAAAAGCAGCAGCACTGACAGGCGAAGAAAAAGTGGTCGATGCGTATTGTGGAGTTGGAACAATCGGACTGTGGCTATCTGAAGAAGCAAAAGAAGTACGCGGCATGGATGTCATCAAAGAATCAATTGATGATGCCAAGAAGAATGCGAAACGTCATAACCGAAACAACGTTCGTTACGAAGTCGGAAAAGCGGAAAATGTGATGCCGCGCTGGATTAAAGAGGGTTGGAAACCAGACGTTTTAGTCGTCGACCCACCGAGAACAGGCTGTGACCAAAACTTACTGAACACGATTTTAAAAGTCAAACCGAAGAAAATTGTTTATGTATCCTGTAATCCATCAACCTTAGCGAAGGACATACATGAATTAAGCAAGCTGTATAAAGTGGAATATATGCAGCCTGTGGATATGTTTCCGCAGACGAGTCATGTTGAGGTGGTAGTATCGCTGAAATTGAAGTGTAACTAAAAAATAGAAATCCTACACGTTAAAATAAACTTTTTCCACAATTCATCCACAGTTGGAATAAAGTTTGTACAAAAAAGTGGGAGCAAAACGCCTGTTATCCCCGACATATCAACAATCGTGAAAAAAGCGTGAGTGAAAATCTCTTTTTTAACTCGATAAAAAATGTGAAAAAAAGCGTGAAAAAAGCCCGGAAAAATGGGTTTTTTTCTTGCAGAAATGATGAAAAAGCGTGAGAAAAGGAAAGACTTTATTTTAACTGCGAACGGTGGAATGCGGGTTGGAGCGGGGGAAAAAGGAAAGAGTTTATTTTAACTGCACAGAAGTTGTAACCCAATAATAAACTCCTGCCTCAACAAAAGGGCGCTTTAATTGAGCAAGGATCACAAAAATTATCAAACTTTTTTATAAAGGGATGATTCAATTGATTATAGAAAAATCGTGTTTTGGCCAATCTTTTTTTCAAAACAGGCTTTTCCTATTTCCGGTTTTTTGTATAGTAAATTTTCTATTTGGAGTTGCAGAAGCTAAATGTTTCCGACAACTTAAAAGTAAATTGACCAATCATGACAGACCTTTTCTTGATTGAGTAAAAACCTGTGATTCACTTCTATTATAAAAATTATTAGCACAGACTCATGCCTGGGTCTGTGCTAATGATTTTTTAGATAATAAAAGTAACCCCTTACTATTGTTGAGGTGCGGAAGGAGTTGAAATACTTTGTAATGCCTGTTCTGCCTCGTTTGCATATTGATTTTGTACTGCTAGATCACCTAAAGCAACCATTCCTACTATTTGTCCATTTTCGATTACCGGTAATCGACGAATTTGCTGCTGTGCCATCAAGTTTGCTGCTTGATGAACATCCATATCGGGTGTACCTTGTACGATTTGCTGTGCAGTCATGACTTGAGATACTGGTGTTTGTGCATTTTCTCCTTGTGCTGTCGTACGAAGGGTAATATCACGATCCGTTACAATTCCAACCAGTTGTTCACTGTTATTTACTACGGGTATAGCTCCGATATTATATTGGCTCATTAACGCCGCAGCTTCCTTTACGGTCTGTGTTTCGTTAACTGTAACAACATTTGATGTCATGATATCTCTTAATTGTGCCATGAATTTACCTCCAAATATATTTATCCTTTATAGGATGGGGAATATTAGAGATATTATTAATGGAAACTTTTTTCTAAATATAAGCTGCATAGCCTTTTATATCAATTTTTTATTAAAATATTGCCACTTTGCCTTTCTGCTTCAAAATAATAATAGCTTTTATAAAAATTGTCATACATTTATTTTCTCTAATATTATAGGGAAAATGCTATCAAAACCTATTTATTCCAAGTGCGCTTTCTTGGAACAAGGATGAATGCTTATTTTCATTCAAACGGGCGCGATTCTGCAGTAAGAATTGTGCTTTTTCTTCATGGTTAGAGCCATTTTTTTGAATTAAAAGGGATGCGCAGTTCTAGGATTGAATGGAAATGAGGTTCTCGTTCCTGGAAATCCGCCATAAGTAAGTTTGGCCCAAATTCTAACTTGACAGAATGTTTAATAAATAGTAATATATATACCATAAATTAATTGTTTAATTGATTTCTCTAAATAAATAGATTACTTTAGCATGAGGTTAATAACTTTCTATTGGCTATATGAAAAAGTAAATCTATAACAAAGAGAATAACCGTAATTGTACTTCCTTATTGGAAGAAAGAAAATCACATAATTAGGTAGACTATTAAAAGGCCTAGCTGGGCCCGTTAAAAGTAAACCGACAATTTTCAAAGCTTAATGGATGTAACCATTATGCTTAAAAAATTGTCGGTTTTTTTGTTTTTAAAGATAAAACAGAAAGGAATGTAGCGTAATGAAGGGAATCGGTCAAAGTCATATTTTCAGAATGATAGTTTCTTCTATACATCGATGGGGGGAAGTAAAATGTTAAGTCCTCTGCCAGAAATATTCTTTGGATTGCTTGCCATATCGGTGCTTAGCGGACTATTCCTGTTACACCCAAGGGTTCCGCTGTCTTTTGTTCGGCTTCACGTCGGTGTCACATTGCTGCCCCCAATTGCTGCTCTGCTGGCCCTTGTTACGAACCATGAGACCATGATTTATGGCCCTTGGCGGCTTGATTCCTTATCATGGCTACTGGCTTTGTTTGTCCTTACCATCGGTTTTATCGTGCAGCGCTATTCTGTTCGTTACTTACTCGGTGATCGTTCTTATCGAAAATATTTTGCTCTGCTGACGATTACTACTACTGCTGATTCAGGTGTCTGGCTAAGTAATGACCTCCGCCTGCTACTAGTTTGCTGGGGGGTTACACTCCTAGGACTGACTTTGCTTATAAGATTAAAAAAAGAGTGGAATGTTGCTAGAAACGCTGCTAAGCAATCCGGACGTCTGTTTGCACTAGGCTGGCTTATCCTGTTGGGAGCTATCATCTGGATTACCCAAGCTACGGGGCATTGGCAGCTGTCTCTCGTTCTCACCGAAAGCAGTCTTGCACAGCTTGATTCATGGGAAAAGACGTGTATTAATCTGCTGCTAATCTTGGCTGTCGTAATTCCGGCAGCACAATGGCCTTTCCAACGTTGGCTGTTAGATTCAGTAGTGGCTCCAACGCCTGTCTCCGCGGTCATGCATGCGGGATTAGTGAATGCAGGCGGAATTATCTTGACTCGATTTTCACCGCTTTTTAGCGGAGATATAGCCCAAATTGTTTTACTTCTATTGTCCAGTGTTTCAGTCATGATAGGGACGGGGATTATGCTGGTTCACGTTGATTATAAACGGCAGCTGGTCGGGTCTACGATTGCGCAGATGGGGTTCATGTTAATCCAATGTGCATTAGGTGCTTATTTGGCAGCCATTATCCACGCTGTCTTACATGGTCTATTCAAATCAACCCTTTTCTTACAGGCTGGCTCTGTGCTTCATCACCAGGAGGAGCCAACCTCCAGGGGAAACCAGTCAACACCATTATTATGGACAATTACTGGCGGGATTTTAGGCCTCCTGGTGGCAATTGGTCTTTGGATGTCTTCTCCTGGAGAGGGTTATCAATTGATAAGCGCTCTTACTTTAGGATGGTCCGTTTCATTTGCCTGGGCCCAGCTCGTGGCTTTTGGATCCGGACGTATCGGGCGCATAGCGGGATTTTCTTTGCTTGCAGGAGCGGCAATTGTATACAGTTTGGTACATGATGCGTTTTATAGTGTGTTACAAGATACAATCCCGCAAGGAATTCAAACACCGGCACCAGCAGCTGTTTTGCTGCTGATTATCTTATTGGCCGGAAGTGCTGCAGGTGTATGGCTGGCTCGTCATCGTTCATCAAGTGCCTATGCTCTCATTTATCTTTGGCTTGTACGATTAGGTGAGCCCCAAAATGATTTGGTCGAAAGTCACCCTAAGCATTTGACACAATCATTCTTTAGAGGAGGTCATTTACGATGAATATACCATTAGAAAAAACATTACATTGGGAAAGTGTTCCGGATACCCTCGATTTTGATCTTAATGACTTGGTGAAATCGGCCAGCAATGTCATTGTACCGCTCGGGCCTATTAATACATTTGCAGCACGCAACCCCTGGGTAGGCTTGGAGGGACAATCGTTTGAAAAAACGGCACGCTGGCTCAAAGATACTTGTGATGTAGATATCTACCCCAATGATTCCGTATTTCAGTCTGCACGGGATCGAGGGGAGATTCATCAGGATTTGTTAGAAAAGGGATTGCAACATTGGCTAAACTCACAATCTTTGGAGTTGCCGCGTGAGGTCGCAGAACAATTTTGCCGGGCTGCACTTTTACAGAATCAACCATATTCAAGTACGTTAGAAGCACCTGAGTTAAAAAGCATGGCAAGAAAACTAACCCGTTTTACATCCCAAATGACAGAAAAACATTCGGTCAAAACCTATAGTCAGCGCTTGGAGCAGCTGGGAAGGGTGAATGCAGCACACGAGTTAAACCGCCATATGATTAAGTGGTGTAAATTGTTCTTGGATAAGTCCCAGGCTGTCTGGTCGATGCCTAATCGGGAAGAAGGGTTCTATCATGCGTGGCGGAAGCTAGTCCAGCATGACTCGGTACTTAGCCGTAAGGTACGTAAACAACTAAGTGAATTGCCGGTAGAAGCAGAAGCTGCTTTAAGGGAAGTTTTGCTTCTACTCGAAATTCCTTCCTCAGAAATCCAAGCCTATTTAGAAGCGCATTTTCTTGCTTTGCCGGGTTGGGGGGGAATGATGCTTTGGCGCTCGCAGCAATCAGCCGAAGAAGCTTCACTGCTGCTTGACTATTTAGCTGTACGAATTTCGATGGAATGGGCTTTAGTTAACTCCTATCTTCCTTTGCCTGAACAAAGAAATGAGAAAGTAAATCTAGAACCATTCATTGCAGCTTGGGCGGAATGGGGGGACTTGCCAATCAATGCTTGGTCACAGTTATCCTCTACAGAAATAAAGGCACGTTTGGCCCTTGCGTATCGTTTTGATAAGGTTGTACGCAATCGGCTTTTGCTTGAAGCATGGGAAAAAACATATGAAGACCAATTGAAGACGATGATTACATCCCAACAGCCTGCTATAGCGGCAGAAAATGTGAAGCCGGCACTCGCTCAATTCGTATTTTGTATTGATGTGCGTTCAGAGCCTTTTCGCCGCAAACTTGAAAAAGCAGGAGATTTTGAGACCTTTGGAACAGCAGGATTTTTCGGATTGCCGATTGAAACTTGCGAGCTTGGCAGTAACCACACGCACAACTCTTTGCCGGTCATGTTTAAACCGCAATACAAAGTACAAGAGTTTGCACCAGAGCTTGAATCCTTTGAACAACGGAATCAGGCAGTCAACTCACTCGGTTCTACATTTAAAACGATGAAACGTAATTTGGTTTCCAGCATGGTGCTTCCGGAAATTAGCGGTCCCTGGCTCAGCCTGCAAACGTTGGCCCGCAGCTTTATGCCTCGGAGTGCAGGCCGGACATTAAATAAATTGCTCGAAACATGGCTGCATAAACCAGACACGGAACTCACACTTGACTATACGCAACAATCGGAAACAGATTTGCCAATTGGATTTTCCGCGGAAGAACAAGTACACTATGTACGGCAAGCACTAAAAACGATGGGACTTACCAATCACTTTGCACCACTAGTAGTGATTTGCGGACATGGAAGTCACAGCACGAACAATCCGTATCGTTCCGCACTCGACTGCGGTGCATGCGGAGGAGCATCAAGCGGATTCAATGCACGGGTGCTGGCAGCTTTGTGTAATCTTCCGAACGTAAGGAAGAGCCTCGAAACAGAGGGGATTATCATTCCGGAAGATACTGTTTTTGCAGCTGCCGAGCATATTACCACACTTGATGAATTACGTTGGCTTTATGTTCCGGAACTATCAGTTAAAGCGAAGGAAGCATTTAAACGTGTCCAAGTCGAGTTGCCAAAGGTGAGTGAGGAAGCCAATGCCGAGCGAATTCCGCAATTGCCAAATCTCGGAACCGATCTCAAGAATCCGAAGGCTGAGGCGCAGCGCCTTTCAGAAGATTGGAGTGAGGTCCGTCCGGAATGGGGCTTGGCACGTAACGCTGCATTTATCATTGGGGAACGTCAGCTGACCCAAGACTGCAATCTGGAAGGAAGAGCTTTCCTTCACAATTATAACTGGAGGAAGGATAAAAACGGTGTTATTCTCGCCAACATTATTGCTGGGCCGGCAACGGTAACTCAATGGATTAACCTGCAATATTATGCATCTACTGTTGCCCCTCATTATTATGGCAGCGGGAATAAAACAACCCAAACCG
Organism: Peribacillus sp. Hz7; assembly: GCF_042136355.1. Taxonomy (NCBI): domain Bacteria; kingdom Bacillati; phylum Bacillota; class Bacilli; order Caryophanales; family Bacillaceae; genus Peribacillus; species Peribacillus sp. Hz7. The sequence continues at coordinate 102,376 of NZ_JBHHJV010000007.1, read as the reverse complement.
TGACAGCTGGTCTCGGGGTCATGCAGGGGAACGCCAGCGACTTATTATCCGGACTTCCTTGGCAGTCTGTTATGAAATCAGATGAAGAGGCATATCATGAGCCGCTGCGTTTGCTGGTGGTCATCCAATCACCAAAGAGCTATGTGAAGCGGATGCTGGACCACAATCATGACTTTCATCAAAAAGTGAAAAACGGATGGATTCGGCTTGCGTCCATTGATCCGGAAGGACACTGGGAGAGTTGGTCTTAACCTCTTTCCCGGTTTATATATTCTTGTGTGAGGCTGCTTTCCTTTCCGGCGCTTTTGTAAATGGTACAAAGCTTTCCGAGAGAAAGTCGTCACATGGGTGGGGGAATTTGTTTTTTAGAATAATATAGGCAATATTTGGCCATCTATGAATGTAACTTTGAAAAAAGGAAAAGGGATCGGTATGGAAAAAACAAAAGGAACAATTGAAGCTGAAATAAGCAAAGCTTTAACACATTGGGAGAAAAATTATCTTGGACGAGGCTCCGTATCTGTTAAATCGGATATCTTACGGGATATGGTGATTGTAACACTTCGCGGTATACTAACTGCTGCTGAATATACAGTATGTCTGGATAAAGAAGGATTGTTATCGGTAAAAGAACATCGCAACAGTTTAGTGGAATCTGGTCTAGATGGTTTAAAAGAAATTATCTTAACGATAACAGGGGAAGAAGTAGTAGGTTTTCACACCGATCTTAGTACACAAACTGGAGAACGAGTAATGGTTTTTAAGCTTTCCAGTGATCTGCAAAGCAAATTATGTTAAAACAAAGATATGTTCGGACTCACACGTTTTTCATATAAGAAAGAGTCAGCAAACTTATTTAGAACAAAATTAAAGAAATTATGGGGTGAATTGGATGTCTAGAGCTGAAGAGAAAAAAGTACTATTTGTGATTGGAACAGAGCAGAAATTAGAACGATTCATTAAAGAAGAAACCAACGTCAATCCGGAAAACATGATCATCTTACAAACATATCAGCCAGTCGTTTCATACCCCTTCGACGATTTAATGAGGGACATCATTATTGCTGTGTACCAGGATAATGTTGAGGAAATCGTTGTGGTCTCCACAAACGATGATCAAAAGAATACTGAGGATATACTGAACAAAATATATAAAAACAAAGAATTGCAGGACAAGATTCAAACATTAGATTATCTTTTTAAAAATTGCATGCCGGAATTTCCTGAGGGTACGGTAAGTACATGGCTAGATGGAGGCACCACTTTAACGGATAGGGTACAAAAAACGGTCAACACCATCCGCAATCATCCGCTGCTGCCATCACATGTTAAGGTTAAAGAATTACATATTGATCAGGCGAATGAAAAGCTATCAGAAATTGTCTAAGAGACTATTGCTTATGTATATAATGAAATAAAAGTCTTAATTCCTCCAAATTATAGGGATTAAGACTTTTTGTTTTGTAGTTTAATTATTGTGACAGTAATTAAACTATTATTGAATTTATTTTGATAGCCAGCTGCTTATACTAACTCATGTGCCTTTTTTACGAATACAGCGGTCTGAATGTATCGACCATAACAGTAAGTTCCTGTGTTTCTTTTTTCCTAATCAACTTTGCGATCGTTTAATGCTAGGTATTCATAACGTATCATTTCATTTTGAGTTTGCCATTCGTCTTTAGTGAATTGGCCATCGTTCAACATATCTAAGAGAGTACTTTGTTTAGTAATTAGTTGTTGAAGGGGGGATTTCCTATATATTCATTGTTAAGCTCCCCTTGACCATTATGGGTTTTGGTGGTATATAAGGGGTTATCGAGAGGGAGCTATTTAAAAAATAAAAATAAGCTAGAAAGCGAGAATTACTCATGTATAAGATTGGAATTATAGGGCCTGAACGCTCTGTTGAAAGAATTCTACACTACGCAACAGAGTTTGAATCAAATCTATCTTTTATCGGATATTCTTATAATATTGTATATGAAACAACGGATATCATAGAAAAGTATCATGGTGATGTCGATTTTTGGTTATTTTCAGGTTATATTCCTTATAAGATAGCACAACAGTCAAAATATTTTTCAAAGGAACGAATGGAGTATATTTTTATTACAGAGAATACTTTTTATCGTGGTCTATTAGAGATAAGCCACGAAATTGGGAAATTAGCGAAAAATGTTAGCGTCGATGTGTTGCATGTTCCGGAAGAAAACTATGTAGGGGAACTTAAAGAATTAGATAAGATGCTAGATCACCTATATATTAAACGATTTAATGCTGTAACATCTATCGATGAAATTATTGATCATCATATAGAACTTTGGAATGAAAAAAAAATTGATCTTGTCCTTACGGTTTATCCAACAGTGGAAGAAAAATTAAAGGAAAAGGGAATTCCTGTCTATTGGGTTGGTCCACTTAATCAGGACATTTTCCATACACTGCAGCTATTTAACGAAAAAATTCAAACATTTTACTATAAAGAAACTCAAACAACTGCTTTAGTTGTGCAAGTTAAGAATTTTGACCTTATAAAAATGGCGAACGAAAATGGATATAGTATACATTTTTTACAGCTAAATATGAAAAGAATTGTTCTGCATATTTGTGAAAAAATTGACGGATACTTAATTGAAGAAAGTAATGGCCGCTTTGTCCTATTTAGCTCACGAGGCATTGTTGAACGAAATATTAATGCGATATTTGAAATGATTGATCGATTATCGGCCGAAACTAATCAGCCTGTTGTTGTTGGAATTGGCCATGCCTCTACGGTTTATTATGCAGAAAATTATGCGCGTCAGGCATTGCAGCATTTAATGGAAAAGGATAACAAGGGTATTATTGTTATGCAGGAAGATGGGACGACGAAGGAATTTTTTCAAGCAACATCGCAAATTACGTATACAAGTCGTGTTCAGGATATAAAACTGATTGAAAAGCTACAGCTAACGTCTATCAGTGTAAGAATGTTTGCGAAAATTGAAGCGATATTAAATGAGTTAAAAATAGAGGCATTTAGTGCAAAAATGTTAGCGAAAGAGTTAAGCATGACAGAACGAAATGCACAGCGAATTATTGCTGAATTAGTAAAAGTTGAATTGGTTGAATACTGTGGAGAGGAAAGCCGCAAAACGCGGGGAAGACCTGCCAAATTATATAAATTAAGTGAATAATTGTAGGTGATAACCTGTGTGAGTGAAAGCATTTTTTTATTTTTTAATAAAGAAATGCTTTTTTTATTGCTTGTTATATCAATGGCTCAGCTTACTTCGTAATTTAGTGAGTTCTCAGACTAGCCTGAAATTTAAAAAGTTTTATTGCAAGCCTTAAAAATTCGATATATAATTTACGTACATTTAACGAAAATGTCGTTAAAGATGAAAGGGGTGCATTTTATGGCAGAAAAGATACTTGAGAAAAAAATACGTAAAACATTAGTAGGATTACTATTCTTAGGATGGGCATTAGGTAATCTAGACCGTTATTTAATGAACTATGCAGTTGTGTATATCGGTGAAGATCTTTCCCTCACAAGTACCGAAACAGGTTTAATTTTAAGTTCCTTTTTTCTGGGATATGCCTTAATGCAATTGCCTGGGGGAATAATGGCTGATAAATTTGGTGCAAAACGGATTTTATTAATAGCGGTTATTGCATGGTCAATCTTTACAGGTTTAACAGCTGTTGCTGGGACATTAGGTATTTTATTAGTCATTCGTTTCTTATTTGGGATTGGGGAAGGTGGATTCCAGCCCTCCGCTTCAAAAATCATTTCAACATCGTTCCCGGAGAATGAGCGAAGCAAAGTAATGTCTATTATGCTCTCTTCGTCGGGAATTATGGGGATGTTAGTACCAATTATTTCTGCAGCACTGTTAGTAACAATTGGTTGGCGCGCATTTTTTGTTATTGCAGGTTTATTAGGAATCGTTATTGCATTGCTATATCGGAAATTTGTACCTAAGGATGAAGTGGTGCAACAATCAGCTAACGGACTGCAAGTAAGAGGGATATTAGGTGATTTATTTAAAATGCCGCTTATGTGGAGCTTAGTTGTCGCTTATTTCACGATATATGCAGTGAACTGGGGATTAAATACTTGGATGCCAACATACTTGTCAGATGTACGCGGGCTTGATTTAGTTTCCATTGGCTGGTTACAAATGATTCCAGGTATCATTACAATTGGTGCACTGTTAGTCAGTGGTTATGTAATAGATAAAGTGGATTTGAAAGTAAATAGAATCATTGGTGCGGCATGCGCATTACTTTTAGCGGGATTCCTATTATTAATGTTTAATGCAGAATCGATTACTTTATTTATCACTTATCAATGTATCATTATGTTGTTAATGACGTATGTGTTGTTGTTACTACCGTCTTTTGTATTAAAGAAAATTCCTTCAAATTATGCAGGAACAGCTATGGGGATGGCGAACACTGGCGGTCAATTAGCAGGATTCGTAACACCTACATTAATTGGTTTCATGGTTGACGCATTTGATGGTTCATATGATGCTGCTGTATGGATGTTAGTGGTCATTTCGGTTATCTGTGTCGCTTCAATTTTAACAATCTCCCCGAAAACTCAAGCTCCTAAGGAGGATTCATATGAGTGTGCATAATTTATTATTTAACGTAACAGATTTCCTTCAAGAAAATGGGGGGAAATTCACAACAGTTAGTGATAAAATCTGGGCAAAACCAGAATTACACTTTAAAGAAAAATATGCTGTTTCAGTAATGGAGGAAGCGTTGCTTGCAGAAGGATTTGTAGTCGAAAAAAATGTAGCAAACCTTGAAACCGCTATTATGGGTAGTTTTGGAAACGCTTCAACAGTTATTGCGTTTTTAGGTGAATACGATGCTTTGCCATTTTTAAGTCAAGCTGGCGGGAAAGCTGAATTTTGTCCGATTGAAGAGGGCGGTAATGGACATGGCTGCGGGCACAATTTACTTGGCTCAGGTGCACTTGCAGCAGCAGTTGCAGCGAAAGAATATGTTGAAAAAACAAATGCACCCTTCACGATTCGTTTTTACGGTTGTCCAGCAGAGGAAAATGGCTCAGGTAAAGCACACATGGCTAAACACGGTGTATTTGATGATGTGGATATAGCTATTACTTGGCATCCGATGTCAAACAACACAACTATGAATATGACTACACTAGCAAACTATGCAACGACCTTTAAATTTACAGGAAAGAGTGCTCATGCTTCTGCAGCTCCTCACCTAGGTCGAAGTGCTTTAGATGCAGTGGAGTTAATGAATGTCGGTGTAAATTATTTACGTGAACATATTATTCAAGATGCACGTATCCATTATGCGGTGCTTCATAGCGGTGGTACATCGCCCAATGTAGTCCAGCCGTATGCAGAGGTGTCCTATTTAATTCGTGCACCAAAGAAACAGCAAGTAGTGGATATCTATAAGCGTGTCCAAAAAATTGCACAAGGTGCGGCTTTAATGACAGAAACAACATTTGAGGAAAGCTTTGAGGGTGCGGCATCGGATTTAATTCCAAATAAAACACTTGCAAAGGTAATGCAGCAGCAATTTGACGAGGCTCCAGCCCTTCAATTTAGTGAAGAGGACTTTGCCTTTGCTGAGAAAATCTATCAATCATTGGATGAGGAAAGCAAGGCTTCAGCTTATATGAATATGCTTCCAGAGGAAAAGGAATTACTTGGTGACAAGCGTTTAAATGAGCTTGTATTACCATTATCTCCAGAGATGATTCTGTATGGTTCTACCGATGTTGCAGACGTTAGCTGGATAACACCAACTGTACAATGTACAACTGCTTGTTGGGCACTTGGAACGCCATACCATACCTGGCAAGTAGTAGCTGTAGGCAATACGCCAATTGGCCATAAGGGAATGCTTTATGCAGCGGATATTATGGCCCGCACTGCGATTACTTGTATGGAAAATCCGACAATTATTGAAGAAGCAAAACAGGAGTTAAGAACTCGTTTAAAAGGTGAAAAGTACGTTTCACTAATTCCAGAAAAATAGACTAATGTGAAAGAGATGTTACCTTCAATGGGGCATCTCTTTCATTCCATAAAGAGAGGGAAGCGGGATGCTAGAACAAATTACAAACGAGGCGAAAACATATACGAAGGAAGGGAAACCTGCTTTTTACATTCCAGTGTTAGCACTCCAATCTGTAGAGCAATTTGCTGCATGTATAGTAGATGAAAACGGAAATTACTTTGAGGTTGGTAATACAGATGAATTGTTTACATTGCAAAGTATTTCAAAAGTGATCAATTTTATGGTTGCCTGTGAATACCATGGACTGCAATTTGTTCTTGATAAGGTAGATGTAGAGCCAACAGGAGATCCCTTTAATTCGATTATTCGTTTAGAAAGCACTGCGCCAGGGAAACCATTTAATCCAATGATTAACGCAGGGGCTATTACGGTTGTTTCGATGTTACCTGGAAAAACGGCGAAGGATCGAGTAGCATATGTTGCGGACTTTTTAAGCCGTATTACAGGCAGTACTCATCAAGTAAATGAGGCAGTTTATTGTTCTGAAATAGAAACAACCCATCGGAATCGAGCAATCGCTCATTATTTAAAGGCAAATGATTATTTGCTTTGTGATGTAGAGGAAACGCTAGAGGCTTATATTCGTTTATGCTCACTGGAGGTTTCTACAAAGGATATTGCAAAAATAGGACTTATGCTTGCGGGGAACGGTGCATATCCATTAACAGATGAAGAGTTCATAACACGTAATACAGCAAAAGTAACAAAAGCTTTAATGACAACTTGCGGACTGTATAATGCTTCAGGGAAATATGCTGCTTCTATTGGGATTCCAATGAAAAGTGGTGTATCAGGCGGTGTTTTATGCACAGTATCAAAAGGCAGAGTAGAACATCTTGAAGGAAAATTAGGTATCGGTGTTTTTAGTCCAGGAATCGATGATATTGGTAATAGCGTTGCTGGCATGAAATTTATTGAAAGGCTGTCACAGACATATGATTTAAGTATTTTTTAAAAAACAATAAATAGAGTACTGCTGGATGAATGAAATCGGTACCTTTCCCCGAGTTCTTTAACGTTGTAGAGTGGTGGGGGACAGGCGTACTGGTCACAGCCAGTGGACATAGGAAAGTTTTAATTTTAACTGTACAAAAAGAAGAGAAATAGTAATGTTATGAGATACTTTTTTCTATTATGCTCTATAAGACGATTAAAAAACTTAAACAGGTTAACTACTAATTATGTTAGTTAACCCGTTTAAGTTTTTTTGAATTTAGCTATAGAATCTAATATCTTTACCATATCTTTACATAATTTCACTATATGTTTACTGTGTTTTAACCCGCGATTAATAGAATTTACAAAACCTTTACAAAGAATCCATAGAGCATTAACATCGTGTGTTTATTCTTAGGGTAGAAAAAATACGACAAAGAGAAGTGGCCAATAGATTATCTTGGAGGTATAGAAATGAGGTTTATAAGAGAAGCGACGATAGGATTATTGGTACTATCCTTAGCTGCTGTATTATCAGCATGTGGTATTAGTAATGATAGTGAAACAGAATCGTCCAATGATAGTAAAGGTACCCTATCTATTTCAGGATCCACATCTGTAGGGCCTTTAGCTGAAAAACTAGCAGTTAAATATGAAGAAAAAAATAAAGTGAATATAGAAGTAAATCAAATAGGTTCTTCTGCTGGCATAACAAACGCAACAAGTGGTGTATCAGAGATTGGGATGTCTTCGCGTGATTTAAAAGAAGAAGAAAAGGCTAATGGTTTGAATGAAGTAGTCATTGCTTATGATGGAATCGTGGTGGTCACTCACCCAAGCAATAAAGTGAAAAATCTTACTATGGAGCAAGTGAAGCAAATTTTTACCGGAGAGGTTACGAACTGGAAGGAGCTTGGAGGAGATGACATGGAAATTGTGGTTGTTTCCCGTGAAGATGGCTCAGGTTCACGTGATGCATTTCAAGAAATCGTAGGGTACACTTCAGGTGAGTTGGTAAGAAGTTCCATAGTTGCGAGCGGTAACGGTAATATAAAAACAACTGTTGCGACGAATAAGCATGCAGTAGGCTTTATTTCATTTGAATATATTGATGACTCTATTTCCACTGTAAAGATTAATGGAGTAGAGGCTACAGCGGAAAATGTTCTGCAGCAAAAATACAGCTTGTCACGACCGTTCTTGTTTGTCTATAAGAAAGAGAATTTAACGGATGGTGGACAACAATTTATTGACTATATTTTGAGTCAAGAGGGGCAAGCTATTGTGTCAGAAACAGGAGCTATACCAATAAAATAATGAACATTCATGGATGTATTATTTAACTAACGCACGTTGGAAATAAACATCATGCGTAAAAGCAATCTTGGAGGAATGAAGCATGCCAAGCCCACTTACTGAAAAACAAACGTTAGAAATCGGAAAATCAAATAAAAGGAAGTATAGGCTCGAGAAGTTATCAGCAAGAATTTTTCTATTTTGTGCACTTCTTTCAGTACTCAGTTTATTGTTAATCGTTGGATTTGTATTTTATAAAGGCTCACATCCATTTGTAGCAGAGGGGTATAGCTTTATTGACTTTGTTTTTGGAGTGGATTGGATGCCAAGTGAAGATAAATTTGGGATCTTTCCAATGATTGTTGCATCCATATTCGCCACATTCGGTGCATTAATTATTGGAGTTCCTATTGGTCTGTTTACAGCCATTTTCTTAGCGGAAATTGCACCGAAAAGCATAGCAAAAATCATTTCACCGGCCGTGCAGCTGCTGGCAGGTATTCCATCTGTTTTATATGGTGTATTCGGCCTTGCTATTATCGTCCCTTTCTTACAAAATAATTTAGGCTTAGCGAAAGGGCAAAGTTTATTAGCTATCATTCTCGTTTTAGCCATTATGATGCTGCCGACGATTGTGACTGTAGCTGAAACAGCTATTCGTGCTGTTCCGAAAACGTATCGTGAAGGGTCATTAGCACTCGGAGCATCTCAAATCGGAACTATTTTTAAAGTAGTGGTACCCGCAGCTAAATCAGGAATTATGGCAGCCATTGTATTAGGTTTAGGGAGAGCAATTGGAGAAACGATGGCTGTTATATTGGTAGCGGGAAACAGTCTCATCATTCCTACTAGTTTAACAGACAGTGTTCGTCCATTAACTACAAATATCGCATTAGAAATGGGATATGCATTCGGAACGCATCAAGAAATGCTGTTTGCAACAGGTATTGTTTTATTCTCCTTTATCTTGTTATTGAACTTTGTATTAGCAAAAATCAGTTCGAAAGGCGGTAATTAAGTTGAGAAAGTTTAAGGATAACTTGTTGCGCGGACTTCTGTGGTTTTCAGCTTTCTTAACAGTTGCCGTCCTCGTAACGATTGTTGGATATATTTTTTATAAAGGATATCGTTTAATTAACTTCGAGTTTATCTTTGGCGATTATTCACCGGCAGGAGATGGCGGGATTTGGCCGATGATTGTTACAACCATATACACAATCGCTATTTCGTTATTAATAGCAACACCAATTGGGATTTTGGCTGCTGTATATTTGCAAGAGTATGCTAAGCAGGGCCGATTAGTAAAAATGATTCGTTTTGCTACAGAGAGCTTAACAGGGATACCTTCGATTATTTATGGATTATTCGGAGCTGTCTTCTTTGTAACCACATTAAAGTTGGGCATGTCGATTATTGCTGCTTCATTGACATTAACTATTATCGTACTGCCTGTCATCATCCGAACAACAGAGGAGGCTTTAAAAACCGTTCCTCATTCGTATCGGGAAGGGTCTCTAGCCTTGGGAACAACGAAGCTGCAAACTTTATATAAAGTGATTTTACCAAGTGCGATGCCGGGGATATTATCTGGAATTATTCTCTCAATCGGAAGGATTGTTGGTGAATCGGCTGCGATATTTTTAACTGCTGGAACGGTAGCTGCGATGCCAGAAAGTATTTTCTCATCGGCAAGAACGTTAACGGTGCATTCATATTTGGTTACACAAGAGTCCGGAGATATTGAACTTGCCGCTGCCATTGGAATCGTATTAATTGTTATCATTTTGGTTCTCAACCTTTCGGCGACGTTTATATCAAAAAAGTTAAATAAAGCTGACTATTAAATGGGGTGTATGTTAATGAGTACAACAGTGATTGAACGTAATAATGCAGAGAAGGGGAATCTTTCACAAATGAAGCAGCATTCAGGAGAGGCAGCGAAAATTAGTGTAACAGACTTGAATTTGTTCTATGGAGAAAAACAGGCACTCTATAACGTATCATTAGATATACAAGAGAAGGAAGTTACAGCTTTAATTGGTCCTTCTGGCTGTGGTAAATCAACTTTTTTACGAACACTAAACCGTATGAATGATTTGATTGATGGTGTGAAGATTACCGGCGATATTGTCGTCGATAGTGAAAACATATACCGATCCAATGATGTGATTAAGTTACGAACGAAGGTAGGTATGGTATTTCAAAAGCCAAATCTATTTCCTATGAGTATTTATGATAATGTAGCGTATGGTCCCCGGATGCAGGGGATTAAAAATAAAAAAGAATTGAATAAGATTGTTGAGGAGAGCTTACGTGGTGCGGCAATCTGGGACGAAGTGAAAGATCGCCTTAAAACATCAGCACTCGGACTATCAGGCGGTCAGCAGCAACGTGTTTGTATCGCACGTGCAATTGCCATGAAACCGGAAATCATTTTAATGGATGAGCCTACTTCAGCATTAGATCCAATCTCAACGTTAAAGGTAGAAGAATTGATTACACACATGAAAAAGGACTATACTATCGTCATTGTTACACATAATATGCAGCAGGCAGCACGTGTATCTGATAAAACTGCTTTTTTCTTAAATGGTGAAGTCATTGAATATGATGAAACAGATCATATCTTTTCTATGCCACAGGATCAGAGAACGAAAGATTATGTTACTGGTCGATTCGGTTAAATGGACCATAGAAAAGGACGTTTTGTGAAAGCTTTGAGAATGATTTTTTATAAGATCATTTAGACAGGTTATTTCGTTAAACAGTTTGTTAGGCATGAACTCGGTATTTGTATCGGGTTCATGCCTTTTCATTTAGATAAAAGTTTTGAAAATTATAATATTTCCCAATAAAGAAAATAATATTGTAATATAACAAGAAAGTCAGTATAATAATATTTGTTAGAAATACAGTTGTCTTTATATCGTGGAATAAGGTGGAAATCGTCATCCATCGAAGAAATAAATCAGCTAAAAGCTTATTTAATGAATGACTTTGTTAAACAGTGTCCTATAACAGAGCCTAATGAATAATTGACCTCTATTATTAGATAAACCTTTGGAGAGACTCTGAAAGAGCACCAAAGGAGAAGATTAAGAGCCAAACTTTAGGAATAGAGTTGGTACATATCTAATAAGAGTCATTTATGATATTCGGTTGTATCTATTTTGTAATAGGTTTAATTCTATCGCAAGGTTATGAGAAATGAATAGTTCAATATTAAAAACGCTACAATTTTATCTTAGACTAGTGGGGGAACATTTATGAAAAGCATATTGAAAAAGTGGGGTCAATTGGGTCTGGTAAAACAAATAATTGTAGGTTTGGTTATTGGTATTATCTTGGCTATAACGATTCCAGAAGCAGCAAAGCCTGTTGCACTTTTAGGCTCTTTATTTGTAGGTGCTCTGAAAGCGATTGCACCTGTGTTGGTACTCTTCTTGGTTATGGCGGCCATCGCTCAACATAAGAGTGGTCACAAAACAAATATGAAATCCGTTATTTTCTTATACCTGTTAGGAACTTTTTTAGCTGGATTAATCGCCGTTATTGTAAGTTTTATTTTTCCTGTAGGGTTAACACTTACAAAGGGTGCTGAGGGTGTGACGCCTCCTAGCGGTGTTGCAGAGGTTCTCAAATCATTATTGATGAGCGTTGTTGATAATCCAGTTAATGCCATTTCTAATGCGAACTATATCGGTATTTTAGCTTGGGCGATAATTCTTGGTTTGGCTTTAAGAAGTGCCGCTGATACGACAAAAACGATGATTGCTAATCTTTCAGATGCGGTATCCAAAGTAGTTACATGGGTTATTAAGTTGGCTCCATTAGGAATTATGGGTCTAGTATTTGAGTCTATTACTGCAAATGGACTTGAGGCGTTACTAGGCTATGGGAAATTGCTGGCCATTTTAATTGGTTGCATGCTCTTTGTGGCGCTGGTTATCAATCCAATCATTGTGTTTGTCTATATAAGACAAAATCCTTACCCGCTTGTTTTTAAGTGCTTAAAGGAAAGCGCTATTACAGCATTCTTTACACGTAGCTCAGCTGCCAATATTCCTGTCAATATGAGATTATGTGAAAATCTAGGTTTGAATAAGGATAGTTATTCAGTATCCATTCCATTAGGCGCAACCATCAATATGGCTGGTGCTGCTGTTACTATTTCTGTTTTGACACTTGCAGCGGTTCATACACTTGGTATTCAAGTGGACATCCCTACAGCAATTATTCTTAGTGTATTGTCAGCTGTATGTGCTTGCGGTGCTTCAGGGGTTGCTGGTGGATCTTTATTACTGATTCCTCTAGCATGTAGCTTATTTGGAATCCCAGCTGAGATTGCCATGCAGGTAGTTGGAGTAGGCTTTATCATCGGTGTTTTACAAGACTCTTTTGAAACGGCACTTAACTCATCTACAGACGTACTGTTCACAGCAGCGGCTGAATTTAAAGAGTGGCGTAAAGAAGGGAAAACAATAGATATTAACAAAGCAGCATAAAGAAGAAATCTTCTTATCTGCGATGGAACTGCACCTCAATGGTTAGACTCGACTAACCATTGAAGGTGCAGTTTTTTTGTTTTCCGCTTATGCAATTATATGATTAGTGACTTTATATAGCTTATCCTTTTTTTATGTTTTAAATTCAAATTTTTCTGTAAAATACACTTGACTACTAGGAATAATAGGTATTATAGTATTAACAAATATAATATTAGACCGACTAGACAACTAGAGGCTTTCTAAGTATTTGCTTAGGAGGCCTCTGTCTTTTTTATAAAACATTTTCACAAGGAGGTTCATATGAACGCATTACGTCAGTATGTTGATCATTTTATTGTTGGTCAGGTTGAGAAAGGGAAGCAGCTCGGAAGAACGATAGGGTTTCCGACAGCCAATTTGAATATCGCAAACAATGTCTTCTTAGAAAGTGGAGTTTATGGTGTATACGTGTATTATCAGTCAAAAAAATATTTAGGTATGATGAACGTTGGAAGTCGCCCTTCTTTTAACGATGGTAACCATCAAACAATCGAAGTTCATATCATCGATTTTAATGAATATATTTATGATGAAATTTTAACAGTGGAAATAATGTTTTATATTCGAAAGGAGAAAAAGTTTAACCAACTACAAGATCTAATTTCTCAATTAAAGGCTGATAAATTTTATGCTCGTAAGCAATTTCATTTACTTAAATAACATATGGGAAGAGGAAATTATGGATAAGTTTGAAAAAATTTGTCATGTACCTGATTTGAAATTCACTCAATTTTGCGAACAACATTTTTCTCTGAATAAAGGAATTTATAATACGATTGACCTTTGGTTTTATAATAGAGGATTAACTAATATTTTGAATAGAAGAAAAGTTATGTTGCGATTTATGATTTTTAGTTGTACGGATGAAGCAAAGGTAAAATTTGGACCAGGTGGTTTGACAAGAAAGCTAGAAGATTTTTGGTATCAAGCAAATGAGGTGTTACAAGAAAATTAGGAATTATTATAGCTATAATTCATAGTTAATCCATATAGATAGTTTGTATTTTATAGCTGGTTAGACAATTGAAGGTCCTAGTGATATGAAATTGCAAGGACTTTTGCATAAGAGGGGAGGGGTTTCCGTGCTAATTGAAAAAGCACAAAAACTACAAGATATAGTGAAATCATTAACAGAAGAATTTGCAAAAACAGCAAGCGAACGAGATAAGCGTGGCGGTACTGCGAAAGAGGAGCGTGACCTCATTCGTCACAGTGGGTTACTCCGTTTAACAGCCCCTAAAAAATACGGTGGTTACGGAGAGAATTGGAAAAGAGTTTTACGTATTACACGTGAAATAGCTAAAGTAGATAGTTCGGTAGCTCATTTATTTGGTTATCATTTTTTATGTCTTGCTTCTGTTGAGCTATATGGTACACCAGAACAAGTTGAGCAGTTTACAAAGGAAACAGCAGAAAATAATTATTTCTGGGGGAATGCGTTTAATCCTCTTGATACTCATGTAACTGCTACAAAGGGAGATAACGGATGGATCATTAATGGTCAAAAAAGCTTTTGCTCTGGTGCAGCAGATTCAGATAGGTTACTCATTTCTGCTCAAAAGGATGATGGTTCTGGTGTCTTAATTGCTGTCATTCCGACAAATCGCGGAGGTATTTTGTTGGGGCATGATTGGGATAGCTTTGGACAGCGTCAGACGGATAGTGGTTCTGTGACTTTTGAACATGTAATTGTACATGATACAGAGGTACTTGATGCTTACGAAGCGACTGATAGCGACTTATTCGCTACAGTACGTACGCATATTGCTCAGTCTATTTTGATTCACGTTTTACTCGGGACAGCTGAAGGTGCTTTTGAGGCTGCCAAAGACTATACAAAAACAAAGACGCGTCCGTGGGTGACATCTCATGTCGATAAAGCAATAAATGATCCGTATAACATTTATCACTACGGTGACTTATTTGTCCAATTGAAGGCCGCGGATGCTCTTGTACATATTTCTAATGAGATATTGGAAAATACATGGGCGCTAAAAACTAGCATTACGGAAGAGCGGCGTGGGGAATGTAGTATCGCTGTTGCCACTGCGAAAGTGCAAGTCGTACAAACGGCGCTTGATGTGACAAGTCGGGTGTTCCAAATGATGGGGGCTCGGGCAACTTCAGCGCAATATAACTTTGATCGCTACTGGCGTAATGTACGTACCCATACATTACATGATCCGATTGACTATAAAATTCGTGATCTTGGTCAGTATACTTTAAATAACCAATACCCAGAAATTTCAGCGTATTCATAAGGAGGAAGTGTTAATGGAAATCTTTTGGTTTATCCCGACGAATGGTGACTTTCGTCAATTAAATAATAATGAAGGTTCACGTCCTGCAACATATAACTATTGTAGGCAAATTGCAGAAGCAGTAGATGATTTAGGCTATACAGGTGTTTTAATTCCAACGGGAAAAACGTGTGAAGAAGGATTTATTGTCGCCTCGACACTCGTACCTGTAACAAAAAATCTAAAGTATTTAGTAGCGGTACGCCCAGGTTTAATGTCACCAAGCTTTGCGGCACGTATGTCTGCAACATTAGATCGATTTTCTGATGGTCGATTATTAATTAATGTTGTTGCTGGGGGTGACCCAATAGAACTGGCAGGAGAAGGCGTATTTTTAGATCACGACGAACGCTATGAGTTAACAGATGAGTTTTTAAAAATTTGGCGTCAATTATTTACAGAAGAAGAAGTCAATTTAAAAGGAGAGTATTTACAAATCGAAGGGGGTCAATTACCATACCCTACGATTCAAAAACCATATCCGCCATTATACTTCGGAGGCTCTTCACCCGTTGCAATGGATGTGGCTGCAGAGCATGTCGATGTATATTTAACATGGGGTGAGCCGCCAGCTAAGGTGGAGGAAAAAATTAATAAAATGCGTGAGCTCGCAGCAGCGCAAGGAAGAACATTAAAATTTGGCATACGACTACACGTCATTGTACGTCCAACGGAAGAGGAAGCATGGGAAGCAGCTAATAAGCTCATTGAACACGTGGATGACGGAACCATTGCACAAGCGCAAAAAGTATTTAAGCGTATGGATTCAGAAGGTCAACGCTTAATGACGAGTCTGCATGAAGGAGACCGTGCTCGACTAGAAGTGAGTCCAAATCTATGGGCCGGAGTAGGATTGGTGCGAACAGGTGCAGGTACAGCACTTGTAGGAGATCCTGATACGGTTGCTGCACGTATAAAAGAATACGCTGATTTAGGTATTGAAACGTTTATTCTATCAGGTTATCCACATTTAGAAGAAGCCTATACAACAGCCGAATTATTATTCCCTAAACTTCCAATAGAAAGAAAGGATACGTCGAACCAACGAACATTCCTTAGTCCATTCGGTGGGGATATTAAACCAGCCGTTGTTAAATAACGGGTCTATGAAATAGAATTAGCCTGCTAGAAGCTAGAGGTTGTATATAAATCCAATTTGATTTTCTCACACTCTTCCATCTAGGAGCCAAAAATCAACAATCCTATGTCTATTTAACAAGTTGAATAAATATTGCTTACTGGACCACCAGAGGCTCATGTTGATTCCTTTCGTTAAGGATTCTGATGTGAGTCTCTTTTTTATTCTAAAAATGAAGGAGGAACTATTATGAGTTTACAATTTGCTTATTGGGCGCCAAACGTTAGTGGAGGTCTAGTCGTCTCTCAATTACCACAAAAAACAGGCTGGTCATTTGAAGATAATAAACGCTACGCTCAAATTGCTGAAGAAATTGGCTTTGATTATGTACTATTGCAAACAAGGTTTTTCGCAAGCTATGGCGCTGAAAATCAATTAGAGGCCTCTGCGCTTGCTTCTGCACTTGCCGCTTCAACAGAAAAATTGAACATTATTACAGCTGTTCTACCTGGTCTATGGCATCCAGGGGTAATGGCGAAAATTATCTCAACGATTGATCATATTAGCAATGGTCGTGCTGCTATTAATATTGTCAGCGGGTGGTTTAAAGGTGAATTTCAGGGCTACGGAGAACCGTGGTTGGATCATGATGAACGCTATCGCCGCTCTGAAGAATTTATCGAAGTTCTTCAAGAAATGTGGACAAAAGAAAAGGCGAATTATCGAGGGGATTTTTACCGATTGAATGATGCACCATTAAAGCCCAAACCTATTAATTCGCCAAAAATCTTTCAAGGAGGGAATTCTAAAGCAGCCAAAGAAATGGCTGGACGCGTTTCCGATGTATATTTTATGAATGGGGGCTCCCTTGAAAAAATTAAGGAACAAATTGATGAAGTAAAAGCATTGAGAAAGGCTAGCGGTAAAGGTGACATCCAGTTTGGGGTTAATGGTTTCGTCATTGTCCGTGATACAGAAGAAGAGGCAAGACAAGTGTTACGCGATATTGTGGAAAATGCGCATAAAGAAGCAGTTGAAGGATTCAGAAGCTCTGTTCAAACCGCGGGGGCAGCCTCGCCTGAAGGAAAAGGGATGTGGGCGGAATCCACTTTTGAAGATCTTGTACAATATAATGACGGTTTTAAAACAGGACTCATTGGAACGGCTGAACAAGTGGCTGACCGCATCCTTGAATTGAAAAAAATTGGCGTTGATATCGTACTTACAGGGTTTCTTCACTATGAAGAAGACCTAAGAGCATTTGGGGAAAAGGTCATTCCCATTGTCAGAGAAAAAGAAAAAAGAATTAGTAGTTTGCTAGAAATAAACTAAGCTTCCATTAGTAAAGGTTTTTCTCAGTCTTTACTGATAATTAGTCACTTGGTCAGAATTTGGCTGTGGAAGCACTATAAATAACTGTTGTAGCATGAATAAAGTTTGATCAAAAACCCTGTGTTAAATATGCAGGGTTTTTTTGTTGTGCAATTGGGTGCTTTAACGAATAGCTGTCGTTCAATCAAAACGGAATATAGCCTTTCTATCACTGAAAGCCATCTAGATTTTCAAAATATTTTGAATTATCGTTATCATTTATATAGAAACTCTTTCAAATCACTTTGTTTTTCGTATATAATGTTTAAAAATGGTAAAAATGATTAACTTTACATAAATTAATGGTTTATATAATTTATAAGGGCGGGGTGTACTATGATTGGGGAATTATCAAATAGAGAACTAATAGAAGAGATTGAAGTAACAAGAAAAAATATGGTACTAACTGGCATAGGCTTTGGCTTAACACACCCTGATACAATAGAGCTCAGTCATAGATTAGATAATTTATTGAATGATTTATATAAACCTAATAATAGGGAGCAATTATTTTTTTACATTGATAAAGGTTAGTTAGAGAACTTAATTTTTTAGATATTTGATGGTTTTGTCATTTTACTCTTCTTTTGAGTTTTGAAAGGAAGGGTTTTTTTTATATGGCAAGCTTGTGCATGTATCAATAACTATCACGTCTTGTATTAATTGAGAAATGATTCATATTCTAGGACGGAGTGGAGAAACTATTGGTGTATGTATTACATCAGAAAGGGGATTGATTAGATGGTTAAGCGAAAAGCTGAAAGAAACGCTGTAGAGAAATATAGTAAAACACCGAAGAAAAACATTGAGGAAGCGGACTATACGGTTGAATTTGCTGCTGGAGAAGATCCAATGAAAGGGGCAAATCGTAACTCTAAACAAGGTAGAGAAGGAAGAGGGAACTCAATATAGCCCTCGTTGTGAAGTTGAAGTATTTTGCATGTAATTTTATCCCACACTTAACGGACAGTAAGCCTAGCACCTCAAACTTATGAGGAAACAAAGAAGATAGTTAGGAGACAACTGCCCGTGGAACGTGAGTAACCATCAGTGGGGATAAAGGAAAGCTCCCACTGATGGAAGTTTCACTTCATATAGGGAATTCAAAGAAGAGGTTCACTCTAAAAGGACATGATGAATGGACTTTTTTGAGTGAACCTCTTCTTTTAAAGATTGACACACTGAAATTAAAGGGATTGAAACCTTTTTATGCTAGATTCGTATAAACTTAGGAAGCTGGTTAATAAAGGAGTGTTTGATATGGAGGAGCAATTGGAAAATGTGAATAAGGGGGCACAGTTGAAGCCATCCTTATTCGGAATGATTGGAAGCCCCGGAGAGCAATTGGAGAGAATCCGGCAACATCCAAAAATTTGGTTGGCTATGCTGATTATAACAACGATTTTTACAGTTGGAACCGTTTTGACGATGATGGCGATGGACACGGCTAGTCTTATTGGTGAGGATATACCGGCAGAAGGA
Organism: Peribacillus sp. Hz7; assembly: GCF_042136355.1. Taxonomy (NCBI): domain Bacteria; kingdom Bacillati; phylum Bacillota; class Bacilli; order Caryophanales; family Bacillaceae; genus Peribacillus; species Peribacillus sp. Hz7. The sequence continues at coordinate 83,300 of NZ_JBHHJV010000007.1, read as the reverse complement.
CAAGTATTAATGGAGATTTTTACGATTGTATTGGGTATTGTGATGGGACTATTTACGCCTATTATCTCTGTCTTGATTAGTAGTGTAATTATCTTAATTATTGCGAAGATTGCTCAATCAGATGTTACGTTTAAACAGCTTTTCTCGATGAATACATATATTTGTCTTATAGTGGCACTTGGTGCATTACTAAATGGACTTGTTCGTTTTCTTATAGGCGGCAATCCGGAAATTTATGTAACGAGTTTGGCAGGGCTGCTTAATTCAGAGTCTTACGTATTAGGAGCTATCGAAGTATTTGCGATTTGGAGTCTTATTTTGACCGGAATTGGTTTGAACAAGGTAGCACGTTTGTCTAAAGGGCTTTCTTGGACTGTTGCGATTGTGTTTTTTCTTTTCCAAATTGGAATGGCGGTTATCAGCGGCATGTTTGCTGGACTGGGCGGAATGTAGTGACAAGGGTTAGGGTTACAGATTTTTTGAACGAAAAAGTCCATGAAGGGTATTTCACTTAGAATGAAAAGAGGCTAATGAATCGCTACATACAAGCTGTTCATTAGCTTCTTTTCATAAGGTGTTATTAAATGAGTTCATCAACCATATCGTTTCACTTTAGTTGGTTGATGGGGCCTTATAAGGCCATTTATTATTTAAAGCATTGATAAATAATCTAACATTTTTTTTATCTTGTATGATAGGAGAATACACATAGGAAAGCGTTCTAGTAAAGGATTGATTTTTCAATTGAATAATGGAGAGATTCCTATGCTGGACGTCTTTTTCAATGACACTATGGGATAAGAGAGAGAGGCCCATGCCATTCATAAGCGTTTCTTTAATTCCCTGATTGCTGCTTATTGTAAGGAGTGATTTAACTTTCAAACCATTTGAACGAATGACATGGTTCAGATATTCACGTGTCCCTGATCCAACTTCTCTTGTTATCCATGCTTGATCTTGAAGATCAGCTACTGTAACTTCGTCTTTACAAGCGAGCTTATGATTGTTGGAGGAAACAATAAAGAGCTCATCTTGCATAAAAGCGTGTACGGAAAGCTCCTTTTCATTTGTTTGGCCTTCAATCAAACCAATATCTACTTGATACAAGCGAACAGATTGAATGATTTCTCTTGTATTTCCAATAACAACATGAAGTTCAAGCTCAGGATAATTTTTTTGAAGGTCAAAAAGTAAGGAAGGCAATATATATTCACCGATTGTAAAACTGGCTCCTATTTTTAATTCTCCTTTGATGGAGTTATGCTGTTCAAGAATATCTTGTTTAGTTTGCTCGTAAATTGTGATGATTTGCTTGGCACGGTCGTACAAAATTTCACCAGTTGGGGTGATTTTTAACAATTTTGGAGAACGTAGAAATAATTTAGTTTGAAATTCTTTTTCAAGATTTTTAATGTGTAAGCTGACACTTGGTTGCGACATGCGAAGGGTTTCAGCTGTTTTGGTGAAATTTTTAACTTCTACAAGAGTTACAAATGTTTTTAATGCATCATAATACACAAGAAACCCACCTTATTATTAATAATCTTAATAGTTGCAATAATTTATATATATTTTACTAATCCCTTATCTTGCTGTAAACTTCAATTAGGATTTTTTTAGGAAGCGTTTTAGCTGGGAAGACAATTGAACGAAAAAATTAAATAGGAAACGTTATATAAGAATGCTATAATGGGTTATATAACCTAAAAACCGACTTAACCTATAAAGATTATGTTGGTATATTAAGGAAATGATAGTAAGTATTTTTTACTAGAAGGTTAATGTTGAATTTTGTTAAAACTAGTCAGTAAACAACGTACTAAAAAGCATATATTCTTTTGTGAGGTGGATATCGTTGCAAATTCAGGTAATGAACAGTCCGTTTAATCAGGAGCAGGCGGAGCTCCTTAACCGTCTTCTGCCAACTTTGACAGAAACACAAAAAAATTGGTTGAGCGGTTATATGGCTGCTACTGTTCCAGGAACAGCTGGAGCACCGGTAGAAGAGGCCAAAGCTCAAAGTGCCGCTCCGGCAATTTCTAAAGAAGTGACCATTCTTTATGGCTCACAAAGTGGAAACGCGCAGGGACTTGCGAAAAATGCAGGCAAGACACTTACGGAGAGTGGTTTCCAAGTAACTGTCTCAGCGATGAGTGATTTTAAGCCGAATAATTTGAAGAAAATTCAAAATCTTCTTATTGTCGCAAGTACACATGGAGAAGGAGAACCGCCAGATAACGCGATATCGTTCCATGAATTTTTATATAGTAAACGTGCTCCAAAGCTTGACAATCTTAACTTTTCTGTTTTGGCTCTTGGAGATAGTTCTTATGAATTATTTTGTCAAACAGGAAAAGATTTTGATCAACGCTTAGCAGAGCTTGGTGGTACACGACTTTACCCACGCTTTGATTGCGATCTTGACTATGATGAGCCGGCAGCGGAATGGCTTGAAGGAGTTTTGGTCAGCCTAAGTGAAGCGCAGGGCGGAAGTGCTGCTCCTGTTCAGGCAGCAGCATCTCCAACAGGTGAATCGGTCTACTCTCGAACAAATCCGTTCAAAGCGGAAGTACTTGAAAATATCAATTTAAATGGCCGTGGCTCAAATAAAGAAACACGCCACCTTGAATTATCACTTGAAGGATCTGGACTGACATTTGAACCGGGAGATACCCTTGGTGTGTATCCAGAAAATGATCCAGCTCTTGTAGAAGCACTTCTTGGGGAAATGAAGTGGGATTCGGAAGAAAAGGTAACGGTTAATAAACAGGGAGAGGTCCGTCCGCTTAAAGAAGCACTTACTTCTTACTTTGAAATTACTGTTTTAACAAAACCGCTTCTTGGGCAGGTAGCCGAGATTTCAGCAGATGAAGATTTACATGAGCTTGTATCACCAGGAAATGAAGAAAAAGTAAAAGCGTATCTTGAAGGACGCGATTTACTTGATGTTGTTCGTGATTTTAATCTATCAGGTATACCTGCACAGAAATTTATCTCGATTCTTCGAAAAATTCCAGCTCGTCTGTATTCCATTTCGAGCAGCTTAGCTGCGAATCCAGATGAAGTGCACTTAACGATTGGTGCGGTTCGTTACGAGGCACATGGACGTGAACGAAATGGTGTTTGCTCGATTTTATGTGCGGAACGTTTGCAGCCAGGAGATACTCTGCCAATCTATGTTCAGCATAATCAAAACTTTAAGCTACCAGCTAATCCAGATACGCCAGTTATTATGATTGGACCAGGAACAGGTGTTGCACCGTTTAGATCTTTTATGCAAGAACGTGAGGAAATTGGTGCTGAAGGGAAATCATGGATGTTCTTCGGAGATCAGCACTTCGTAACAGATTTCCTTTACCAAACGGAATGGCAAAAATGGTTGCAAGATGGTGTACTGACAAAAATGGATGTCGCATTTTCGCGTGATACGGATGAAAAAGTATATGTACAGCACCGCCTGCTTGAACATAGTAAAGAATTGTTCGAATGGCTTCAAGAAGGAGCAGTTGTTTACATTTGCGGCGATGAGAAAAACATGGCACATGACGTCCATAACACTTTACTCGAGATTATTGAAAAAGAAGGCGGCATCAGCCGTGAAGAAGCTGTACAATATTTAACGGATATGCAGCAACAAAAACGTTATCAACGCGATGTATATTGATTGTTTATTGAAAGGAGTTTTTTCTAGATGGTGAATCAAATTTTAAAAGCACCCGAGGGACCGCCAAGTGATGTAGAAGGCATTAAAGAGAGAAGTGACTATTTGCGCGGTACGCTGAAAGAACAAATGTTGGATCGACTTAGCTCGGGAATTCCTGAAGACGATAACCGCTTGATGAAACATCATGGCAGTTACTTACAGGATGATCGTGATCTTCGTAATGAGCGTCAAAAGCAAAAACTTGAACCAGCGTATCAATTCATGCTGCGTGTTCGTATGCCAGGTGGTGTGTCTACACCGGATCAATGGCTTGTTATGGATGAGCTTGCTGATAAATACGGTAACGGCACATTGAAATTAACTACACGAGAAACATTTCAAATGCATGGAATTTTAAAATGGAATATGAAAAAAACGATTCAGGAAATCAATGCGGCTCTTTTAGACACGATTGCAGCATGCGGCGATGTGAACCGAAACGTGATGTGTGCTTCAAATCCATATCAATCTGAAATCCATGCAGAAGTATATGAATGGTCTAAAAAATTGAGTGATGATTTATTGCCACGCACAAGAGCTTATCATGAAATTTGGCTTGATGAAGAAAAAGTAGCTGGCACACCGGAAGTAGAAGAAGTTGAGCCAATGTACGGACCGCTTTATTTACCGAGAAAGTTTAAAATCGGGATTGCCGTTCCTCCATCCAATGACATAGATGTCTTTTCACAGGATCTTGGCTTCATTGCTATTGTTGAAGACGGCAAGCTTGTCGGGTTTAACGTAGCGATTGGCGGTGGTATGGGTATGACTCATGGTGATAAAGCAACATATCCACAGCTTTCTAAAGTAATTGGTTTCTGTAAGCCAAATCAACTTTATGATGTAGCAGAAAAAGTGATTACGATTCAGCGTGATTACGGAAACCGTTCTGTCCGTAAAAATGCTCGTTTCAAGTATACAGTGGACCGCCTTGGTCTACAAACAGTTAAGGATGAGCTAGAGCACCGCCTTGGCTGGAGCTTGGATGAAGCGAAACCTTATCATTTTGACCGTAATGGCGATCGTTATGGCTGGGTGAAAGGTATCCAAGGAAAATGGCATTTAACATTGTTCATTGAGGGTGGCCGTATTGCCGATTTTGATGATTACAAGCTAAAAACTGGTTTACGTGAAATTGCTAAGATTCATAAAGGGGATTTCCGTTTAACAAGTAATCAAAACTTAATCATTGGAAATGTATCAAGTCAGAAAAAGAAACAAATCAACGAATTAGTTGAAAAATACGGATTAACAGACGGAAAACAATATTCGGCATTACGCCGCAGCTCCATAGCTTGCGTGTCTTTACCAACATGTGGTTTAGCGATGGCGGAAGCGGAACGTTATTTACCAAGATTGATTGATAAGATTGAAGAAATCGTGGATGAAAATGGTCTTCGCGATGAAGAAATTACGATCCGTATGACAGGATGCCCGAACGGGTGTGCACGTCATGCGCTAGGTGAAATCGGCTTTATCGGTAAAGCACCAGGCAAATACAATATGTATCTTGGTGCAGCTTTTGATGGCAGCCGTTTAAGTAAAATGCATCGCGAAAACATCGGTGAAGAAGAAATTTTAAATGAACTACGTGTGCTGCTTCCTCGCTATGCGAAAGAGCGCCAAGAAGGAGAGCACTTCGGTGACTTTGTTATTCGCGCAGGCATCATTAAAGCAACGACAGATGGTATGAATTTCCACGAGTAATGAAGATGTAGATGTATGAGAGACAGGGAATGATTCCTGTCTCTTTTTTTGATATAGTAAACCTTTTTGAGTCTTTACAGTATCCATAAAGGTTGTACTTTTGACATGAGTGAAGAACAGAAGCTAATGGTTAATGATACTCACTTTTTTAATCTGAGGGGATATTTTTCATAATTATTTCCAAAAACATGGCTAATAATTTGTTTTTACTATAGTTTTTGGTAGTATATGTTTATGGTTAAATTTTTACAATATTTTGAATTTTTGTTCTGCTAACTTGATTGTGAATAGAAGGGAGTAATAATGAAAATGAAACCGGACCAGATTACACCAATGGAATCAGAGAGCAATGCTCATTTAAGGCAGTTGGCATCAGTAGGTAAGATTGCCGCAGGAATTGCCCATGAGGTTAAGAATCCATTAACAGCAGTAAAAGGTTTTTTACAATTGCTGCAGCAAGAAAGCAGTAACCAGTATATAGATATTGCTCACTCGGAATTAGATAACGCCTTAACAACATTAAATAATCTGCTTCAAGTTTCTAAGCCTGATTTGGAATTTGAAGAGTATCAAACCATTCATTTATCAGTAGAACTAGAATCTATTCTAAATTTATTTCAAGATAAAATGTACGATATTACAATCATCACAGATTTTAAAAATAATGATGTAACGATTGTTGGAAAGAAAAGTCAATTTAAAAAGGCATTTTTTAATCTTATTAAAAATGCCTTTGAATCAATGGATGGAGAAGGAACATTAATGATTATGCATGAATCAGTGAATAATGAGGTAATCGTTACCATTCAAGATACAGGAGTTGGAATTCCAAAAGATAAATTAGACTTACTTGGAACTCCTTTTTTTACAACCAAGGATTTAGGTACTGGTTTGGGGCTGACTCAAGTGTTTTCTGTTATTTATCAACATGGCGGGAGAATCGTCGTTGATAGTGAAGAAAATCAAGGGACAACATTTACAATTAAGATTCCTCAACTTAATAAAAAATGTAACCAAGGAGTTAAAAATTTGAATTTAAAATTTGAAGAAAATTATTGTATTAAAAACTTCTTCTTTGAAAATCGAAAAGTCTTTGAAGAGAGAGTGTTAGAAGAAGCCATTAATGTAAAAGGAAAAATTGAAGAAATACACCAAATTGGAAATATAAACCTATTGGATAATGTACACAAGCTTGTATTATTTGTTGTAGAAGAACGAGAACATGAATTAATTTCTTTTGCTAAGCAAGAAGGGGTAGCATGGGCCAAATATTCATTAACACTTGCCTTCAAGTTAGAATGGATTCAGGCAATTCGACGAACTTTATGGGATTTCTTATATCATTTTGATTTACTGAACAAAACGGAAGTCGATCGAGTCATATTTTTTATGTTGGAAAAAAGTATAAATAAATCGATTGATTTATTTTTTACTTACTTTTTTATCAGTTATTCTACGTACAAAGATGAATTACTAGATAAGCAACGAAATTTAGTAGAGAATCTTTCTGTTCCTATTATTCCTATTAATGATAAGATATGCATTTTACCGTTAATTGGTATGATTGATTATTTAAGAATTTCCACTATTCAAGATAAAGTCCTCACTGAAATCGAAACTCATCATATAGAAACATTAATTATCGACCTCTCAGGTATTACCCCTATGGAACAAGAAATAACGAATAATTTTATAAAAATCATTGATGGTATATCCATGATGGGGTGTAAACTCATCATAACAGGAATGCGGGCTGAAATTGTGAGGAGCTTCACAGATTTAGGCATCAGTATAAATCATCAAGCAGAATTCAAAGGCACTCTACAGCTAGCGTTGAATGATTTTTTTACTGAAAAGTCACAGTGACATAAAGAGTTGTGGGTAATGTGTGCATAAGTCTGTGGATAGAAGAGTTAGTACCTTTGGGCAAGGGGGAGCTTATGGATAACTTCTCTTGCCCAATCTAGTCACCTTTGAATGACCTATCAGCCAAAGTTACTTCTCATAATTGCTATTCACAAGTATTAACACTCGAACAGCTTACCTCTTTAGATAATTGATGGGAGGCTTGCGGAACGTTCCTTGCCTTATAATCAATATCATCTGAGGAATAAATCGTAATAATCACTTGGCCCCCGTATCTTATAGCTCGGATTAAAATCGGTTGGTTATAATTATTTTTAAAGCTAAAATCAGGACCATACCAACTGACTGTAGCATCGCGACCAGGTGGAACATAAGGAACACGTCTACTGTGAGAATAACGCTCCATAATCTCCATCCCTGTGCGATCAATAGCATTGAACAGAGTGGAGGATACTTGACAAATCCCCCCTCCAATCCCTTCTGAAAACTCTCCTTTGACGATAACGCGAGCTGGTAAATAGCCTCTTTCTGCGGTTCGGTTACCAACGACTTTGTTAAATGAAAAGATCTCCCCAGGAAAAACGACATGATTATTAATAGCTTCTACAGCCAGTGAGATATTTTGTGTACGGTTTTTATTCGCACTATTAAAGTAAGTCACATATTGCCCAATTTTTTGTACGCGAATGTGAGCAAGAAGCTCGCTGTCTACTCTTGGATGAATAGGGAGTAAGGGCACTTCTATATTGGCTGTTCCACTGCTGAAAAAAGAGGTATAAAATTGCTCCTCAAATATTTTTTTGTATAATTTATAACCTGTTTGCCCAGGGATAATGTTGCCTGCATTGTCAATTCCAGCTTCTACAGGCGCTTTATATATTTGTTTGTCTATTTCCTCAATTAGTTGGTTGTATTTATCTCTGTCCACCATTGGTGTATCCGGTAAAGCAATCATAAAATCTGAGCGGGGGATATGAGCGATTGTTTGTCCCTGATGGGTGATTAATAAATCGTTTGAAGGATGCACTGGTTGAATGAATAGTAAGATTGCTGTAAGCCATGCAAATTTCATAAATAGGTACCTCACAATATAAATGTAGTTGTACTAAATCAGTTAGGCATGCTGGCACACTCCTATATTTAGTTTGGATAAAAGTAAGAATCTAATCCTTTCTTTTTTGAGTCACAGTGACATAATTATATGTGGATAAAATGTGGATTATTTTGTGTATAACTACCTCTTATGGGGATTTCTCCTTTTGGTTATTTCAACATATATATAGAAGTAGGCAGAGGAGGGGGAGCAATGGATAAGTTTTATAAGCATATTGAAACTGCAGTGATTCATGAGGGGTACGATCCGAAGCAATATATGGGGAGTCTGGCTGCGCCGATTTTTCAAACATCGACATTTGTTTTTGATCATGCTGAACAAGGAGAGCGACGGTTTTCCGGTGAGGAAGAGGGATATATCTATTCCAGGCTCGGTAACCCAACTGTGAAAATACTCGAAGATCGAATTGCCATGCTTGAGCGAGGCGAAGCAGGTCTTGCATTTGGCTCGGGAATGGCTGCTGTGTCTGCTGTGTTGCTTGCACTCACGAAAGCAAATGATCATATTATCTGCTCGCAAGGCTTGTATGGCTGTACATTCGGCCTTTTACATTTAATGGAGGAAAAATACAATATTACGCATGATTTCTCTGAAATGCGAACGGAGGAACAGATAGAGGCAGTAATTCGACCGGAAACCGTCTGCATCTATGTGGAAACACCGATTAATCCGACAATGAAAATGATAGATCTTGCGATGGTTGTTAAAGTGGCGAAGAAATATGGGATTGCCGTTGTCGTGGACAATACTTTCTCATCTCCTTACCTTCAGCAGCCGCTCGTATTAGACTGTGATGTTGTTTTACACAGTGCGACAAAGTATATTTGTGGGCACGGTGATGTAGTTGCAGGGCTTGTTGTTGGCTCAAAGGAATTCATTAACAAGGTAACGAAGACAACTCAAAAAGATATTGGTGGAATTATCTCGCCTTTTGATGCTTGGCTGTTGCTGCGAGGCCTAAAGACACTTCCTGTTAGAATGGACCGTCATTCGGAAAATGCGGCGAAGCTATTTGATAAATTGAAGCAACATCCAAGTGTAGCACAGGTTTTTTATCCGGGGGATCGAGAGCATCCGGATTACGAGATTATGAAGAAACAAATGAGGCAAGGTGGAGGGATTATTTCATTTGAAATCAAAGGAACAAAGAAGGATGCCCAAAAGCTATTAAATGCTCTAAAGCTCATTAAGATTGCCGTCAGCCTTGGAGATGCTGAAACATTGATTCAGCACCCAGCTACGATGACACATTCCAGTGTGCCTTCCGAAAAGCGAGAGGCAATGGGAATTACTGATCAGCTTACTCGCCTTTCGGTCGGCCTGGAGAACTGGGAAGATCTTTGGGAAGACTTAGATCAAGCATTGGATAGCTTGCAGAATTAAGGGAGGAACCTAATCAAAAAAATCAGTACCTCATTATGGAGAGGTACTGATTTTTTATTTAGGCTTTATTCTAGAGCGTATCGATTTAATATAGTTATCAAATTTTCTTTAAATGGAGTTCTCAGCATTTATATAACCGGCGCCATAAAGATTGGAGTTGGTGTCTTTCCATTGAACGGTCCCTTTTTTTAATCTCTCTTTGACCTCATTAGGAGTTAGATGTGGATAATATTCAAGCATTAAGGCAACAATCCCTGCACAAATGGGCGTGGCCATGGACGTACCGGAAAGGGAGAAATAGTTGGATTGGACTCGACGTGAACTTTGTGATCTATCTAAATAGGAATTTGGGGCACGAAGGGAGATGATGTTGACTCCTGGAGCTAATAGATCTGGCTTTGTTTCACCATAAAGAGTTGGTCCTCTACTAGAAAAGTCAGCAGCAACATCATCTTGCCGTGTATACTGCGTATTTCGATCATCAAGGGCGCCTACCGTAATGACTTCATTGCTAATTCCAGGGCTTGCAATGGTTCTATCCCTAGGACCGGAGTTACCTGCTGCTACACATACGACGATGCCACTTTGCCAAGCCTTTTCTACTACCTGTACCATTGGATCCGCATTTTCCTCTCTAAATCGCTGAGGAGGACTTCCTAAAGATAAGCTGATAACGTGGATTGGGTTGTTTGGATGATTACGATTGTATTCTATACACCATTCAACCCCTTGCATGACCGTTTCAAGTGAACCTGCCCCTGAACGATCTAGTACTTTAATACCAATAATATTAGCTTTGGGAGCTGATCCTTTATACTGTCCTCCTGAAGCAGCACCGTTTCCAGCAGCGGCACCAGCGCAATGCGTTCCATGACCATTATCATCATAAGGAGCGGATCGTCGATTGATAAAGTCTACAAAATGAACGATTCTTCCCTCAAGGTCCGAATGTGGATAAACTCCTGTGTCGATAACAGCGATTGTGATTCCTTGTCCGGTTAATTGTTTATTATTGCGGACAACATGATCTGCTTGAACGGAAGGAATGGCATGATCGAGGAGGGCTTGTACTTGTCTGTTTAAATGAACTTTTCGAACTGTCGAATGGCTTTTAAACAAATCTGCTAAAGCGGCAAGTGTGACCTCTACACTACAACAAGGTACAGAAGAAAATTGATTTTTGAATTGACAGTGAGCATTTGTTGTTAATGAGTGTTGTAACTGCTGTACACTTTGCTTTTGGCATTCCATATCTTCAAATTCCACAATGACAGATAATTTCACAGTATGCATGAATAAAGGTCCCAGCCGATTTTGTAGAAATTTGGGGGCTCGTTTAAAACGTTTATAAAGATTCAGAATCTCTATTTGAAGTGGCTTGTCCAGCTGATGAGCATAAGTTTGTATAAATTGAATCACTGAATAATCAAACATTCTATCACTCCTATTCAAAATAGATTCATCATTAGGTTATGGTTGGAATCGAGTTTTGGTAACGGTATTTATAACGTAAAAAACAATTATACGCTCTATATTCCTAGCAATAGTTTAATCAAGTCTAGTAAGGCCTGCAGTTTTTAATCAACGTGTATCTATGGCTAAAGCACTTGTAAATAATCCCACTGTATTACTAATGGATGAACCATTTGCTGCTTTGGATGCAAAAACAAGATGAATTTGAAACTCTCTATTTTTAATCTAATCAATGCCAAGGAGAGGTCGTACATAACATTATTTATTTCGGTAAAAATAGTAGCTATTAGAAGAATTTGTTTTTTAATGGGGTTTTCTGTTGCGTTTTCTGGAGGTATGTAAAATGTTAAGGCATGTATTCAATAAGCGATTGAAATATCAAAAACAACATGTTGAAGATAAGCAAAATGATATACCTAGTACGATTTATACAGATATCCATGCTAATCTCGACAATATAAAAAGGATATTGAATGCACCATCTGATCTTATCCAAAGAATTTTTACAATAGGCGATAGTGAAAAAAAATGCGCTATCGTTTGTATAGATGGACTAGTAGATAAGGATATGATAAATGACCAATTGATTAGAAATATTCAATTGGGTATGCAGACTGCCAAAAAGGAAGTGCCTGCTTCTGGCGATGAAATAATGAAGAAGTTGAAGAATGAGGTTTTATCCACTTATGAATTGAAAATGGCAGATACATTGGATGACGTGATGCTGGCTATTTTGTCTGGTGATACAGCTTTATTTATCCATGGAACAGATAAAGTATTACTGGTTGGAAGTAAGGGATGGGACAGTCGCGGAATTGATGAGCCTCAAACTGAATCATTGGTAAGGGGTCCGAGGGAAGGGTTTACTGAGAATATTCGTACGAATACCATGCTTGTTCGTAGACAGGTAAGGGATCCTAATCTACGGCTTGAATCAAGTAAGGTGGGACGGCGATCCAAAAGAGACCTTGTTGTTTGTTATGTTGAAGGAATTGTTCATCCAGATATAGTAGCAGAGGTTAACAGAAGATTGAAGACAATAGATATTGATGAGGTTGCAGAAAGTGGGACCATTGAACAATGGATCGAGGATAGTTCCTTGTCTCCCTTTCCACAGGTGTTGCATACTGAAAGACCGGATAAGGTAGCGAACGCAATTTTACAAGGGAAAGTTGCTATTCTTTTAGATGGTACACCTTTTGCATTAATCGCACCGATTACATTTGTTTCCCTTTTTCAATCACCAGAAGATTATTATGAGCGTTGGATTATTGGGTCGTTACTTCGAATGTTGAGATATGTAGCAGCTTCTTTTGCTGTGTTTTTACCAGCTCTTTATATTGCGCTTGTATCGTTTCACCAAGGAATGATTCCTTCCAAGTTAGCTTTTTCGATTGCCGGGGCGAGAGAGGGAGTGCCCTTTCCAGCGATTATTGAAGCGTTGATGATGGAGGCTACATTAGAGTTACTTCGCGAGGCGGGGATTCGATTACCCAAACCGATTGGGCAAACGATTGGCATTGTGGGTGGGTTAGTCATCGGGGAAGCAGCTGTACAAGCTGGAATAGTGAGTCCAGTTATGATTGTGGCTGTAGCAGTTACAGCTATTTCCTCCTTTGCGATTCCTTCATATGGTGCAGGGATTGCCTTTCGAATTTTACGGTTTGGTACGATGCTCGCAGCCGGGATTTTTGGACTATACGGAATTATTCTCATTTACATTATGATTAACATTCATATTACCAGACTAAAAAGCTTCGGGATTCCTTATTCTACACCATTTGCGCCAACGTTTTATAGAGATTGGAAAGACTTGGTTATTCGTGCGCCAATAACTGTGATGTCAAAAAGGCCGCAATATATGCAGACAGATGATGACACAAGAATAGGTAAAGGAGATGGGAGTTCATGAAGCCCTTTGAATATGGTGACCGCGAAGTAGGTAGAAAAGAAGTTCTATTGGGTGTTGCCAATATGGTCATTGGATTTGGGGTTCTTACTCTCCCTCGTACAGTCGCAAGTGCTACGCATTCAATAGATGGGTGGATTTCAATTAGCCTTGGTGGATTGGTTGTTATTTTTTTTGCAGGGGTATTAGCCAAGTTGGTAAGCCGATTTCCTAAAAAGAATCTTCATGAGTTCACAAGTTTAATCATTAATAAACCGATAGCAACGATTTTAACGTTGTTGTTTGCTTCATACATGATGCTTTTTGTTTGTTATGAGATGAGGTGCGTTGCAGAAATATCAAAACTATATTTGTTTGATCGAACACCTGTAGAAGTTATCTGTTTTGTATTTTTCTTGGTTACTGTTTATGCCGTTTCTGGACCAAGCACAGTTATACTTCGTCTTAATCTCTTGTTCATGCCTGTCATATTATTTATTATTTTGCTTTTAATTGTAATGAATGTAGGATTTTTTGAATTTAAAACTACAAAGCCATTCTTTCAAACTGGTTGGATTGAAATTCTACGAGGTTCAAAAGAAACGATATTTTCCTTTTTAGGTTTTGAAATTTTATTATTTTACAACGTCCTTATAAATGACCCTAAGAATACGCTTAAAGCAACCATAATAGGTATGTCCATTCCAGTATTGTTATATTTACTCGTATTTGTGTTTATTGTTGGAGTGTTTGGTATCGAGGTTACAGAAAACACACTTTATCCAACAGCGGAGCTAGCTAAACGTGTTGAAATACCAGGAGGATTCTTTGAGAGGTTTGAATCAGTGTTTTTTACAATTTGGGTGGTTTCTCTTTTTAGTACGGCATCGATGGCCTTTGATGTAACGTTATTAGCATTTGCTTCTATTTTTAAAAAGGTAAAACGAATGACGCTTATTTTTATCCTTTCTCCACTTATTTATATCATCGCTATGTCACCACAGAATTTTGTTGAGACTTCTATATTTGGAGAATGGATTAGCTACCTAGGGATTGGGTTTAGCATGTTCATGCCGTTGCTTCTACTCGTGATTGCCATGATACGTGGGGTAAAGGGGAATGGATAAGTTTTGTAGAGGTATATGGATTTCTTGTTTACTCTTTTTAGTAACGGGGTGTTGGGATCAAAATGAAATCGAAGAAAGAGGGTTTGTGGTTGGTGCAGCCATTGATATGGTTGAAGAGCAAATGGATGATTCCATCGGGGGGACGTCTGAGAAAGATCGAGGCGATAAGTATAAGTTGACCTATCAATTTGTTATTCCGGGAAATTTTCTAGGAGGTGGTAGCAGTGGCGGGGCATCAGAAGGAAAAGCATTCTTAAATCTTACATCAAAAGGAACATCCATTCATCAAATTACTAGAAAGATATCTACCGAAACCAGTCGTAAACCATATCTGGAACATATTACCCTGATTGTTCTGTCAGAGGAACTTTCAAAAAAAGGATATCTCAAGGATGCTATGGATTTTTTTGTGCGTGATCATGAAATGAGGAGAGTAGCAAAAGTGATGATAGCAGAGGGGGAAGCGAGAACGGTTTTGGAAATCAATCCCCAACATGAAAAAATGCCGGCTTTATTTATTGCTTCACTGAACGAAAATATAGTAAAACATAGTACTTCTTTACCACCTGTAAATATTAGCGATATTCATAGTTACTTATTAAAGGGGAATAGTTTCGCTATACCCAGAATTGTTGTTAAGAACAACAAAGGGAGCATTGTAGGAGCAGCTATTTTTAACTCTCAAAATCAAAAAATGGTTGGCACCCTTAATGAAAGTGAAACACTAGGACTTAATTTTATTACAGAAAAGGTTGAGAGTGCGATAGTTGAATTTTTGATGAATGGTCAACTTATTGCTTTTGAAATTAAAGATGCTAAAAGTAAAATCGAGGCTGATGTTTCTGACAAAGATCAAATTAAATTTACGGTGAAAATTAACGTAGAAGGCAATGTGGGGGAATTATACGGGGATTTAGGTTTACAAAATCAATCGATATTATCTGAAATTGAAGAAAAAGCCTCTAAGGAAATAGAACGTATCACTAATCGTGTTATTGATAAAGTACAAAAAAAGTACAAAGCTGATGTCTTTGGACTAGGAGATCATTTAAAGCAAGAACATTATAAGACATGGAAACAGGTAAATAAAGAATGGGATAAGGGGGAGAATTATTTTTCAAAAAGTGTGATTGACGTTCAAGTAAAGGTTGAAGTAAGGCAAATTGGATCATCTATTAAAACGATAAAATAGAGAGGAGCCGAATGGCTATGTGGCACTCAATAGCGGAGAGAATTCCCTCATTGTTTACTATTATGTTTGCTATATTATCTTCGCTCATTCCATGGGGGATATATAAATTGAACCAGGCCTTTCATCAATACGCTGACCCGCCATGGAAAAAAGATGATGAGTCACAGTGACATAATGAATTGTGGGTAATTTGTGGATAAGTTTGTGGATAACTTATTGTTGAAATGAAAATAAGTTAGAGCGGGTACCTTGAGAGGTGCTTGCTCTAACTTATAGGTTTCTTTGGGGGGATTCCTGGAAGGTGCTAATTGATAAATCATCTATTTTTTTCTTTTAGTATTTAGTTAGCTATTTCAACAGGGTACTTCTGTTGTAAATAACTCGCAAGTGCATCTACAGCTAATGGGCCATCTTCGACTAGTTTTCCTTTTATAAAGGCGGTGAAGCCATCTCCACCTGAAGCGAGATAATTGCTAATGGCAATCGTATATGCCTTTTTGGATTGAATTTCCTTACCATGAATGTCTTTTAATGTGATAATACGGCTGCCGACAGGGGCAGTATTATCCCAAGTATAAGTTAATCCTACAGCTTGCAATCTGTTCTCCTCATCTTTAGTCCACTGTTGCTCTAAAGCTGTTTTTATTTGTTCTCCAGTTAAGGTAATCTTCACGAAGCGATGATGAAAAGGTAAGGCCGTATAAAGGTCTCCTTTTGTAATGATTCCTTCGTTTAAGCTTGCCCGAATTCCGCCGTGGTGATAAAAAGCGATATCGGTCCCCAGTGTGTTACGTCCAGATTCTACGATTATTTTTGCCAAAGGAGATTCCCCGTTGCCGTTTTTTTTCCTCGTTATTTCTTTTGGTACTTTACCTACTATTTTATTCATATAAGGGGCTATACGTTTTTTATATTTTTTTAAAAGTGTGAGTGTTTCTTGATCAGGTTTGATTTTATGATGAACAGTGGGGATAATCGTTGCTTCTTTGTGAATAATCTCTTTTGTGTGACGGTTAATGGTGAGTTTTACTTCTGAAAAAGCTTTTCCGTAAGAGTAAGCTTGAACGATTAGTTTATTGTCTACGATTGTATTTGCATATGCATGATTATGACCGCCGAATATTACATCGACTTCATCATCTATTTGTGGAGCCATCTTTGCTAAATCTTCATGAGGGTTTCCTCCTGTCTTACCAGATTTAGCCGATATATGAGCGAGCACTACAATGGAGGTTATTCCTTTTTTCTTTAATACTTCCGCTGTTTGATTGATAGCTTGAACTTCATCAGTCACTTCGATTTCTTTTTTGTATTCCGGGAGTAGAAACTTCGTCGTTTCGGTTGTCACTACACCGATAAAACCAATATTTATTCCATTTATTTGTTTGATTATATATGGAGGAAATAATAGATTCCCCGTTTTTTTATTGATTATATTAGCGGAACAATAAGAGGTAGTTGAACCTGAGAAAGCGCCTGCCTCTCCATTAATCAACCGCTGCATTTCATGAACCCCTTCATCAAATTCATGATTTCCAGGTGTTCCGACATCAATGTTTAGAAGGTTTAGATATTCAATCGTTGGTTCGTTTTTGTGTAAAGAGGAGATAGGAGGGCTTCCGCCGACCATATCACCGGAATGAACAAGGAGGGTATGTTTGTTTTCTTGTTTGTACTTTTTTAAATAGGCAGCTAAATATTCAGCGCCTCCTACTTTATTTCCTGATAGATCTTGGTATTTATCCAGTTGGCCATGAAAATCATTCAATCCTAATAATTGAATGTGTGTATAGTCAGCGGCTATAGACGAATGGAGTGAAGTTATTGAACCATCGGTCGTTCCTAAAATGAAGAATAACAGCAAGAACCCAAATGATACTCTATGAAGTATTGACAAGCTGTATGCCCTCCTCTAGGTTGTTATATTCAGTATAAGGGGAGAGATTTAAGAGAGTGTAAAGAGGGAGTTAATTTTTGTTAAATATTGGTTTGTTTGTGTAGCCAATTTAAATCTTTTTTTCGCAATGACTAACGACGAATATCATGGTAAAATCTTCATAAAATTTATAGGTGTTTAATTGGAAAGTGCCAAAAGTATCATATATAGTCTTTTGGCTCTACTTATAAGGAGGGATTGTATTTGAAGAAAAAGAGTTTGCTAGTTTTTATTATTTGTATGTTTGCTTTTCACATGTTACTTCCGTCATTAAAGGTTCAAGCTGCCGAAAACCTTACTTATTGGTCTGAAGAAACACAGGAAGTGTATGAACCTCTACTTCCCTATACATTAGAATGGAGTGGGGATGTATTAAAAAATGGAGGATTTGATCTAGATTCAGGTCGTATAACAACTGATAAAACTATCGCCGACTTTGTCATTAATCAGTATGGAGATATAGGAGCGAGAAAGATTGCTGAACTGCCTAAACAACCCTTAGATGAACCGCTAAATATAGCGGATGTGTCATTTCCAACAGATGGATTGGGCTACCCGTTAACAAGCCTAAAAGTAAAATCAGGAAGTACATATTTGATTCAATTGGATAGCGGGGATTTTGCGCAAGTGCATATTAATGAAGCTTCATCTTCAAAAGTTAATTTTACCTTTGTCGTTCAAACAGATACATTACCGGATGAAGATCCGACACTGCCTGATGAAGAGGAAGAGGTAAATGTGGTCGACTTAATCTCTTCACAATCCTCTTTATCCATGGATGTCGGTCAAGCAAAATCTGTTTCACTTACAGCAAAATACTCTAATAATAGCAAGAAAACAGTTACAAATGCTGCTAAATGGAAGTCAGAAAAACCTTCTATTGCGAGTGTAACAAAAGGGAAAATAAAAGGAGTTTCTGCTGGGCAAACAACGATTTCAGCAGAATATGAGGGAATAACGATAAAAATCCAGGTAAGTGTAAAGAGTAAATCAGTAAAACCAATTAAGGGAATAGCTGGGACAGCTGTTGCAGCAGGTGACAGTCATACACTTGTGCTTAAAAAGAATGGAACGGTATGGAGTTTTGGTAAAAACCAAACAGGACAATTAGGGAATGGGAACACAAAGAATCAATATACTCCTGTTCAGGTAAAAGGCCTTAAAAATGTAAAAGATATTGCAGCCGGATATAATTTTTCTTTAGCTTTAAAAAAAGATGGGACGGTTTGGATGTGGGGAAATCCGCTTGCCAGTGTGTCTAAACCAAGATCTACACCGTATCAAATTAAATCGCTCAAAAATGTGGTAGACATCGCAGCCGGTGAAGAGCATATGATTGCCTTAAAAAAAGATGGCACTGTATGGGTATGGGGAAATAACTCATATGGTCAAGGTGGAATTGGAAAGACTTCTCCAGCAACGATTACAAATCCTGTTAAAGTAACAAAGCTTAGTAAGGTAACAGCGATTGCAGGCGGGCGTTATCATACACTTGCAGTAAAGAGCGATGGGACGATTTGGACGTGGGGGAATAATGAACGGAATCAAATTGGAGATGGAAAAACAGGATCTAGCTTAATGAAAAATGTTTTAGTACCGTATCAAGTTAAATCATTAACGAAAGTAAAATCTGTATCTGGAGGCACTTATTATAGTCTTGCTGTGAAATCAGATGGAACGATATGGTCGTGGGGCTTTAATGATGCTAATCAATTAGGGATCGTTAAAACAAGTGCCTATCAAAATAAACCAGCTAAAGTTCTAGGCAAAGATGGTAAAGGCTATTTGAGTCAAATCAAACAAGCTGATGGCGGATATAGACATACACTTGCAGTTGCTAACGATGGAAGCTTATATACATGGGGAGAAAACACATACGGAAAGCTGGGCATCGGTACCGAAACTTCTATTTATGATGTATGGTCAGATGGCGCTGATTCAGCCGTACCGGTAAAAGTATCGCTGACTAAAGTAATTCAAGCAGAAGCAGGATCTGAGCATACAGTCGCGATAACTGCAGATGGGACAGTATGGTCGTGGGGTTCTAATGATTATGGGCAATTAGGTGTTGGAAAAAAGTACAGTAAAAAGAAAGTACCTGCTAAAGTATTACGTGCTAATTAATAAGTTAGTTCCTCTTTGGTTAGGAGTAAATAGAGAAACATTTAACAGGAATGGGCTAACCACTTATGTGGTCAGCCCATTTTTGCATTTAATTCAGTCTTGGTACAGATAATAGAGATGTCCGATTATTCGTCTTTATTATCTGCATCAGTCATATCTTCTGGATCTTCAACAATGTCTTCTGGATCTGGATCAGTATCATTTTCATCATCTTTAGTCATTGTATCATTTTCATCAACACCAGGTAAGTTATCGTTATCATTATCGTCATTTAAATCATTATCATCATTTAAGTCATTATCATTTAAATCATTTGTATCGTTTAGATTATCATTTTGATCCACATTATTTGGTTCTTCTTGCGGAGGCGGATTTTCATTATTATTGTCGTTATTGCACCCCGCTAACATCATAATAGATAAACAAGCACTCATTAATGTAAGAAACCATTTTTTTGCCATCGTAAATAATTCCCCTTTCATATTTTTTATGGAACTGTACTTATATTTCCCTATGTAGAGTGGATTATGTGTCACACTGATAAAATTATTTATTGATAATTTGTGAATAAAAATGTGGATGATCTCGATGAAAAAGAGAAGAGGCTGCTGAAAAGTAGATGCTTTCCAGTCAGCCTCTTCGGATGTACGTTTAGATTAACGTTTTTTTCAAGTTTTTCAAATATCGATAACGAATTAAGAAGAAATAAACAAGTTGAGCAATAAGAAAACCAGCTAGTACAATCATCATTTCTGTAGCGATAGATAATACGTAAAAGCTTTGTAAAGCTGTGAAGGCAAAAGCACTATGCACAAATGCAACCAAAATAGGAACGAAAAACAGTAAAGCAAGCTGACGAGTGACAATTTTATTCAATTCTTGATCGGTTAACCCTACTTTCTTAATCGTTAAATATTGACGGCTGTCATATTCCAAATCAGCATACAGTCTGAAGTATAAGAAGCTTCCTGCAGCAATAAAGAATACGGCTCCAATAAGTAGGGCGACAAATAACATCATTTTGAACATACTCATTTGATTTTCATACAAAGTTCCGCTTACCGTCATGAAGTAGGGGGTATCACTAGAAGGTGATTTTTTTCCGTTTTCGACCAGGTTTTCCATCATACCTGTTGTTTTCTCAAGTTCTTTCGTATAAAAACCGGTATATGTTCCTGTCGTTACGGGGGCAAGCTTTGTAAATAATTCATCACTCACTACTAAGCCTTCATCCCATACAAGCTGATAAGGCAGGACAACATTTTTTGTATAGGTCTTTGGATGAAGTTGTAGATGATCTTGCTTTAACGTGTATATCACAGGTTTAGAGAAGCCGCCTTCGAAGGTGGATGTTCGCATATTCAAAGTTTCTATTCCTTTCAGCGGCTTTTCTGTAAACTCATATCCTGCCTGTTCAGAGATTTTTTGATAATCCGAAAAGGAAACAATCGTCAGCTTATCAGAAGGATATGGAGAAGTTGAGGAAGCAACTTCTATATATTTAATGGGGACTTGATTTGTCGTATAGCTTACTCGCTTCTCTTGTAATTCCCCTTCAATTTGCTGTAGCTGTTGTTTATGAACGGCTTCATCATTTAACGCGATATAACTAATTTCGGCTGGATAATCCATATCGAATTGCTTATTCATTACATTGACAGAAACAAGAGATCCAACTGCGCAAAAGGCAACCGTTGAAAAAATGGTAACCATAAAAAACATTCTTGCATTATCTTTTAAGCGGTACGCTAAACTAGAAATCGTAATTAAATTCGTTCTTTTCCAAACAAGCATCCGGTTTTTTTGCAGCATTTTCGTTATAAATACCGATAGCTGTGTGTAAAAAAAGTACGTTCCGACAATTGTCATTCCGATGACCGGCAACATCCGAAAAAGTAAGGTTTGCATCGTCGCAGTAGCGGCTAAATAATAACTGATGATGAGTAAGAACGCAGAGAGAAGAGATAGAAAAGTGGATACTTTTGGTTCCGTTTTCGGTTTTTCTCCTGCTTGGAATAAATCAATTAATTTATTGACTCGTACAAGAATCGTCGTAAATAACGAAATACTAAAGAATAGAAGTAAGAACGCTCCTACTGTAAGGATAATTGCCTTTTCGGATAAATAAAAGGGCAGAGGAGCAATGCTAATCATCTTCGAACCAATTAATAAAAAAAGCTTCCCTGTAACAATCCCTGTACAAATCCCGACGGCAATTGCTCCAATACCGATCATCATATTTTCTAAAAACACCATGCGATTTAATTGGCTTCTAGTCATTCCATGCATCATAAGAATGCCAAATTCACGCTTTCGTGCCTTTAAAAACGTGCTGACAGAATAAAGCACAAATAAGAAGGCAAACACATACATAATGATTTCGGCAGCTGCCATTAATTGAACGGCGAGTGCTGCGTTCACACCTTCTTTAATATCGGGATGAAAAATAAATAGGGCATAAACAAAGAAAATTAAAACAGAAAAGGCGCTGCTTAAAAAATAGGCGGCATAAGTTCGCTTGTTACGAACAATGTTTCTATAGACGAACTGTCGAAAGGTCACGACTGTCTCCTCCTAACAAAGCAAGCATATCAATAATCTTTTGGAAAAAGGTTTGACGGTTATCACCGCGATAAATTTCGTTATAAAGTTTCCCATCTTTAATAAAAATAACTCTATGACAATAGCTTGCAGCGACAGCATCATGTGTGACCATTAAGGCAGTTGCGCCATCTTCCTTATTGATGGTCGTGAGTGTTTCCATTACATCTTTGGAAGCTTTGGAATCTAAGTTTCCAGTCGGTTCATCGGCTAAAATAAGGGATGGACGATGAATGATAGCTCGTGCGATTGCTGTACGCTGCATTTGTCCGCCAGAGATTTCATACGTTCGCTTTTTTAAAATTTGAGCAATCCCTAGTTTTTCTGTCACTTCGTAAAGACGTCTTTCCATCTCGCGAACATTTTCGCCATCGAGAGTAAGGGGAAGCACAATATTTTCTTCCACTGTTAGCGTATCAAGCAAATTAAAGTTTTGAAATACAAAACCAAGCTCATGGCGTCTAAATAAGGCGGTTTCTTTTCGGTTTAAAGTATGTGGATTTTTACCGCTAATGAAAATGTCACCAGCTGTTGGTCGATCAATTGTTGCAATTAAGTTTAAAAGCGTTGTTTTCCCACTGCCGGATGGGCCCATAATTCCGACAAATTCGCCTTTTTCAATTGCAAAATTAATATTGGTCAACGCTTTATGAGCCACTTTTCCTTCGTAGATTTTTTCGATATGTTTCACATCTAAAATAGGCATTCTTTCCACTCCTTGCTTCAGTTGTATCTTCATTGTAGCTAGAATTCGCTGTCTCCTACTATGTCACAGGCTTACAGTTTACTTACAGATTTGTAAGGATAGCTAGAATATAAGACGAATCGTTGTTCCTTCGTTTACAATCGATTCGATTTCGATACGGTGACCAAGCTTTTCGCAGATTTGTTTCACAAGGTAAAGCCCCATCCCGGTCGATTCTTGAAAGTTACGGCCATTTTCACCCGTGAAATAAGCATCAAAGACGCGAGGGATATCACTTTGCGGAATTCCGATGCCTTCATCTCGGATTTCTAAAACGGTATGTATGCCACGCTTGTAACTATGGAAATGAAGTTTTCGATTTTCCTCGACTGTATAGCGAATAGAATTTGTGACTAGCTGGGTTAAGACAAACGAGAGCCATTTCTCATCAGAAGCAACGATGACATCCTCTTTGAATTGAAAGGAAGGAAAAATCCGTTTTCGAATAAATAAACGCTTTTGATTAGATGTAACAGACCGTACAACAGCTTCTAAATTAAGGGACTCCACATATAAATCATGTTCAAATGAATCTAAACGCGCGGTATAAAGCACCGTCTCGAGCCCCTTTTTTAAACGATCAAGCTCATCTCCAATGGCAGTGAAGCGAGAGTCATCTTCATCCTGTATGATTAAATGAATAACCGATAAGGGGGTCTTCATTTGATGAACCCACTGATTGATAAACTGTATATGACCTTCAAGTCTGTATTTATAATGATGCAGGTCTGTTTTATAATGGCGAAATTGGCTAGTGAGGAGCTGCTGTAAACCCTCAGTAAGCGGTGTTTGATGCGTATTGTTTGTAAAATCATCCAATGAAGTGAGCGGTTTTTCTAGTCGCTGATAAAAGGAGCGATTGGTGATGTATCGGATTAGGAGATAGATGATTAGCAAACAGCTGCTGAGAAGGGCAGCGTATAAACTAATAGTCCAATTATGATAACCGTCAAGCCAATAAATAGATGTTATAACGATGATTTGGATTAGATATATAAAAATCAGCGGGAATTGATCACGTAAGAAAAGCTTCATTCATTCTTCCTCCAATTGGGCATAAGTCGATATCCTTGTCCGCGAATGGTTTGAAGAGCGTCTATTATATGTAAGGAAGCCAGTTTTTTTCGAACACGTGTAATGTAGACGTTCAACGTATTATCATCCACAAATGCTTGATCATCCCAAATTTTTTCTAAAAGACGATCTCGGCTGACAACCCGCTCAGCTTTTTTCATTAATTCATCTACTATTTTTGCTTCCGTATGACTCAGTTCAATTTCCTGGCCATCTAGAGAAAGACTTAGCCGTTCAACATCGAGTGTTAATCCTTCAACTGTAGTCGTGCGTCCATTATGGGCATTAGCATATGAACCGTATGCGCGTCTAAGTTGACTATTAATTTTGGCAATGACAATTTCATAATCAAACGGCTTCGTTATGTAATCATCTGCTCCATTTTCAAGGGCCATTACTTGATCCATTTTGCTATCACGTGCAGAGATAAAAAGAATCGGACAAATAGAGATACTTCGGATTTGACGGCACCAATAATACCCGTCAAATTTAGGTAAATTGACATCTAATAAAACAAGGTGTGGTTCATACTGTTCAAATTGGGTTCGTACTTTATCGAAATCATCAACGGATTGTGTTTGAAATCCAAACTTATTCAAATGCTTTTCTAGTAAATGAATAAGCTGTTTATCATCTTCAATAATTAGTATTTTAAACATTATCATTCTCCTCTTATTTTCTACTATATAATTGTATCAAAAGTAACAGAACGAATGAAAATGGTCATTAAAAAACGCTGGAACCCCAGCGTTTTTTTCTATCAAGTTAAAAATTCTTCGATTTATTGTTTACGGGCAGAATGATTTGTTCTCCTTTTTCATAGATGCGAAGCAATCTGTATATCATACTTAATTTAGGTACGGTTAAGTACACAATGATGGCCGAAGTCATGCTGATTATGGATCCTGCTGCGACATCTGCTGGATAATGAACGCCAACCCAAATACGTGAAAGACCGACACAAAAAGCGAGTATTATCCAGAAAACGCCTATTTTTTTATGAAAAAGCCAGAATGTCATACAAAAGGAAAAAAACAAAATCGTATGGTCGCTTGGAAATGAATTATCTACAGCCTTCTCTATGAGTTGATTGACATTGGACAACTCAGCAAACGGTTGATGGTTGGAATGAATGGTTCCTGCTAGTTTTCCGATGATCTCGGCAACTATAAAAGAAATCATTGAACAAATTACCATGATTCTATTCGTGGTAGTTCGTGTAAACCAATAGAGTATGACAGCTAGTGCTAAGACGTACACCATATATTCAGCAACATACACAACAGCGGCGTTGAAAGACGTATAATCTTTACCTAAATCATTGATTATTCTAAAAACATCGACATTTAAATCGGAAAAATCCATTGATTCATTTCCCCTTTATCTTTTTACTAGGGTCATTATAAGTCAATTAATAGGACTCAAAACATCGATTTTCCTTACACGAGCTTACAGTTTTGTAAGAATCGTATTTTTAGTTTTTTGATAATAGAGGATGGTTTATTTTAGGAGAATAACAACTGAGAGTGGGCGTGAAATGCACGAGTAAACAAAAGCTCAATCACTTTTGTAGTGATTGAGCTTTTGTATTGTTCGAGGAATAAATCTAGAACTAATGTATTATATCAAAAACATCGCAACAATCGTCGTCACGACTAACCCGATTGTTACCGGAAGGATGTTTCTTCGCGCTAATTCGAATGGACTGACATTACAGATGGCGGCAGCTGGGATGAGTGCCCAAGGAATAATAGTTCCACCGCCGACCCAAATAGCTGCAATTTGCCCAAGCGCGGTTAAGGTGGCAGTACCGTCTCCAATGGCTGTGCCGAATAGATTCGCTACCGAACCAGCTAAGGAAATGCCGGAAAAGCCTGAACCATCTAAACCAGTAATGGCTCCAATACCTGTCAATGTAATGGCTGCTATTTCTTTTGTTAAAGGAACGGCAGCAGCTAAAGCGACGCCGAGGTCATTCACAATACCGTGGGATGTTTTCGGTAAATGGTCACCGATAATTTGAGCGAATCCAGAATCCCCTAGATAAAAGAAGGCAGCAATAGGAATCACGGGTCCAAATACTTTAAAACCGAATTGAAATCCTTGAATTAAATAGCTTGTTGTTTTTTCAAGTCCTTGTTGTTTATGCGCTACAACGGATAGAATAAGCAGAATAAAGACCGCTGTACCGCCAATTAATGCCGTCGCATCTCCGCCTTGTAACTTTAAAAGAAACATGGCGATGACATCAAGCAAAAAGGCAATTGGAATGAGGATAGCAAAAAAATGTTTCTGCTTTGTGGTAAGTAAATGTTCATTCATTGCTTGGTCTTGAATAATTTCTTTATTTTCTCCTAATGTGAGGACCCCGCGCTTCATATCGCGCTTTAAAAAGATAAAGGCAGAAACGGTTGTGACCACTCCCATTGTAATGACGAGGGGAATGCTTGCTGAAATGACATCTCCAACTGGGATTGAAGCCGCATCGGCTGTAAGCTTAGGGGCCGCTTGAATGATAAAATCACTCGATAAAGCAATCCCATGCCCAAAGAGGTTCATCGCTATTGCTACTCCAAGTGCAGGTAATCCTGCGCGCAGGGCTGCTGGAAGCAGGACCGCTCCTAGTAAGGCAACAGCGGGAGAAGGCCAGAAAAACCAAGAAATGACCATCATGAGAATCCCGATAGTCCAAAAGGAAAGCGTTGGATTTTTCATAAACCTAGTAAAAGGAGCAACCATGGCATCATTAATGCCTGCTTTTGTTAACACATGGCTCATTGCAACAATGATGGAAATGATTAAAATAGTCGACATTAGCTCCGTAATGGCGAAAATAAAGCTGTTAAAAATCCCGCTAATGGACGAAGCCACACTACCTGTTGCGACAATGGCTAGCGTGAAAATTCCAATTATGCAAATGAGGGAAGTGTCTCGACGTTTCAGCATAAACCCGATGATGAGCACAATAAATCCTACATAGATCCAATGGAGAGCTGTTAATTCTATCCCCATAATTTTTCCCCCTCATGAATAGGCTTGATGATAGATTATGGGGGAAAGCCTATTTAGGTGAATTGTTCCATAAATTTCTTCGTAATCAATTGTCTTCTTTCCTTTCGCTTATCCATCCAGTATTCTAAAAAGAAATAGTCACGATATAAAAGAGGGATATGATATGAAGCAAATTTATAGTGAAATCATTCAGTTTCGCGGGACACATTATGATTTTGGATATATGCAAGGGGAGAAGCTACGAAATTCTTTAACCGTTATCAATCGTGAAGAGCAGTGGAAGGTGAGAAAGCCTCGATTTACGATAGAAGTAGAAGAGGTGAGAAAGGCCATTACACAATTTGCTCCTGGTGTTTGGGAGGAATTGCTTGGAATGCAAGAAGCACTAGAATGGCCGATGAAACGCATACTGCAAGAATTTGGGGGCTATCGATTAGATTATGTAAAGTCGGGCTGCTCCATTTTAACAGGAAGTGATTATTTAATTCGTAATTATGACTATCACCCGAAGACGTATGAGGGGCGTTATGTTCTTTTTCAACCAACTGACCAAGGATATGCGAGCATTGGTCCGAGCCAAAGGGCGACAGGAAGAATGGATGGAATGAATGAAAAAGGATTAGCGATTGGTTATAACTTTATGAATCGGAAAAATCCAGGGGATGGATTTATTTGTTGTATGATTGGAAGGCTTGTTATAGAGTCCTGTGCCAATGTTTTGGAAGCGGTATCGATGCTGAAGGAGATTCCGCATCGCCATTCTTTTACTTACGTTGTGTATGATCAAAGCGGAGAGACTTATGTAGTCGAAACATCTCCACGCGGTGTTGAGGTTCGCCAGTCGAATGTCTGCACGAATCACTTTGAAATTATGAAGCACGAAAATCGTAATCATCTCATCGATTCTAAACGAAGACTAGAGGTTATGCAGAAACAATACGAGAATCTTTCAGAAGCCTATGATGCTTTTCGATTATTAAATGATACGAACCAAGGGGTTTTTTCGGATTTATACGGAAGCTGGGCGGGAACAATCCACACATCCGCTTATTTACCAAGGGAAATGAAGGCGTGGATAGCATTAGGGGGAAATCAAGAACCTACTGTATTCGACTTTGCAAAATGGCTTAATGGAGAAGATGTAGAACTAGAGCGAATAACGGGAGCGGTTGATACGGATATTCCATTTGTACATATGGATGAGGGGGCAAATTGGTATCGGAAGTGAGGATTATTTATTGGGATAGTAACCGAACAAGGCTAGACTTAATTTTTTAATAGCTATTTCAGATTTATGATAAAGTACTCCTTTTGTATGGTACTTATAAAAATTAAAAAAAAAAGTAAATGGAAAGACTCCAAATTTTGAATCAGGTGTGTGTGACGCGGTCTCACACACCTTCAGTATAGTTCAACTTTTAAAAATAAAAGGATTGTTTCGAGCAGCTTCTTTTTTATTACCATTACACGCCAATTGTAATAGGCTCATCTACACGACAAACAAAATGGTTCATATCTATAATGAACGGCGGGTTGCTTACCATGTTTTGTTTACGTAGTTGATGTAATTCTTCGGAGGAAAACTGAACAATCCCAAGGCCGATTTCCGCTCCTTCAGTATCGATTATCCGAATAACGGACTCCTTTTCAAATTGTCCTTTTATTTCGAGAATGCCAGAGGAGTATACACTTTCACGTTTTTCGACAATGCGATTTTTTGAAGATGAGTCGATGACAATTTCTCCTTTAGGACCTGAATTAAAAGCAATCCATTTTGTCTTTTCGTTTAACTCTATTAATGGTGCGGCAGTTTTAAAGTACGTCCCTTTAGCCGTACCTAATACGGCATCCATGACAATGTTTGGAGTGCCGGCTCTTCCTAAGAAGGTTGAAATGCCAGAAGCCATCGCAATTTTAACCGCTTGAATTTTTGATTTCATGCCGCCGGTACCGACCTCACTTCCTGAGCCACCTGCTGCTTTTTCAATTTCAGGCGTAATGGTATGAACTTGTGATAACAACTTAGCGCAGCTGTTTTCGCTAGGGTCTGAGTCATATAGTCCATCTATGTCTGATAAAATGGCTAAATGATGGGCATCGACTAGTACAGCTACCTTTGCTGAGAGGGTATCATTATCTCCAAATTTTAAGCGGTCAATTGTTACGGTATCGTTCTCATTGACAATAGGGATAATGCCTCTTTCTAATAAGACGTTTAATGCATTACGCATATTTTGGTAGCGATTTTCATCTGAAAAATCACCTCTCGTAATTAAAATTTGCGCAGCAACATAGCCATGAGACAAAAATAGCTCGGAGTATGTCTCCATTAGTAATCCTTGACCAATTGAAGCAGCAGCTTGCTTTTCAGGCAATGTAGTAGGGCGTTCAAGACAGCCTAGTTTTCGATAGCCAGCAGCAATGGCACCAGATGAAACGAGTACAACTTCATATCCTGTATCCTTTAATAAAACAATTTCATCTACAAGTTTTTCGAGTTTTTTACGACTAATTTCTCCTTGTCGACTAGTTAGTGAACTGCTCCCTATTTTAATCACAACACGTTGCTTATTCGTGTTTACGATCATCTAATCCCTCCTATTTTTTGAATATTCAATCTATTGTATCGTTGAAAAGTTACTAGCATTTACTTTGAATTGTGTACTAATTTCTCTAGAGCGATTAGCAGCTTGCTTAATGGCTTGAGAAATAGCTGTACCGCCACCGTATTGTTCAAGCGCAGCTAATCCTGCGGCTGTCGTACCGTTCGGCGAAGTAACCTTTTCTCTTAAAACAGCTGGTGTTTCGCTTTGTGCTTGAATCATTTTGGCTGCTCCGATTATAGTCTGGGCAATGATTTGCCGTGTCATATCTTCAGCTAATCCGCCTTTTATTCCTTCCTTTTCCATATGTTCTATTAAGTAATAAAAGTAAGCAGGACCGCTGCCAGCAATACCTGTAAAAATGTCCATTTGTGTTTCGGGTATGACATATACGGTTCCGATACATTCAAGTAATTTTTGCGTGAGTGTTACGTTTTGTTGTGTAGTGTGTGTTCCAGCAGAAATGGCAGTAGCGGATTCTCCGATCATGCTGGAAGTATTGGGCATAACTCGGATGACTTGTTGTCCTGCTGGTAAATACTGCTCTATAAATGAGGTGGTAATACCGGCTAACACAGACAGAATAAGATGGTTTGGCTGAACGACATGTTTGACGGATTGTAAAGCGGATGCTGCATCTTTTGGTTTCATTGCGAGGACGATTAAGTCAATGTCTTTAAAGGGTAATTTATCTTGAGTTACGGCGTTAATTCCATATGTTTTTGTGAGCTGTTGTAACCGTTTATCGTTGCTTCGATTAGATACAAAAATATGGTTTGGCGGAACTTTTTCAGCATTTATGATACCTGAAATCATTGCTTCTGCCATCGAACCGGCTCCTAAAAATGCAATTTTTTTGTTAATAAACATGCCATTCCTCCCAAAATGTTCGTGTTTTTGTTCTTATTTTTTAACAACGACCTTATATTAACATGTATCAAATCATTATCAAGGGATATCAGGAAAGTCATGTGTATATGCTCCAATTAGTGAGTATAAGCGTTTATCCTGGTTATTCAATAAGGTAAATGAAGGCTCAAGCCAAAATATCACTGCTCAGGATAAAATTTGGAAGATTATTAGGGCTTGTCATTCTTCAAATTGTGTAATAGTAAATGGGAAAGCAGGGGGAGTGGAATTTCTTCCGTTTGACGTTTAAAAAGAAAATATTTATAATGAAATTAATAAGAAAATTGAATATATTCTTCCGTATAAGGGGAGTAGCTATACAATAAAATCGTCATTACGGGATGCGAATCCTCGGTTTTATTGGCAACTAATGATAGTTGTTTGCGAGACCTTACCGATTTCTTGGTAGGGTCTTTTTATGTAAAGGCGTTATAACCGGGAAAATTGGTTATAACGCCTTTTCTTTTCTTATATAACTAAGAATAGAGAGAGGTGACGATTATTCTTTTATTTCATGAGTTAGCTGTCAGTGTTAAAATGGCAAATGACCACAAACATATGCTGCTGGATTACGATAAATCATTAACGTTAATTGGACAAGGCAGAAGTGCTTATGTATTTAGAATCGAACAAACGAATAAAGCAATGAAGATATTTTTTCCGACTTACGCTCACCTTGCTGAGGAAGAGGCAAATATCTATAGGGAGCTTCAACATCTCTCCTATTTTCCAACTCTTTATGAAGCAGGTTCTAATTATTTAGTCATTGATTATTTAGAGGGGAATACGCTATTTCAATGTTTAACAAAAGGGACTCCAATCTCAGATGATGTTATAAAAGAAACCGATAGGGCTTTACAGTTAGCTAGAAAAGAGGGGTTGAATCCGTCTGATGTTCATTTGCGCAACATTTTTATCACATCGGATAAAGAAGTGAAAATTATTGATGTGGCTCGATTTAGACAAGTGAAAGTTTGTACTCAATGGGAAGATTTAAAAAATGCATTTTATTGTTATTATAAAAAGCCGTATTTTCCAAAGAAAATTCCTGAATTTATGTTGAATAGTATTGCAGCGCTGTATAAGAAAAATCTTCTTAAAGTCAATCGTGCAAGAAGCTCCGAATTTTATCAGCGATGAGAAAGGCTTATTCTAGTGTACAAGGAGAGAAGAGAATGAAAAAAAAGATACTAGCTTTTGGAATGATGGGAATGGTGTTTCTAAGTGGTTGTTCCCTGCTTGGAGAGGTAAATGATTCTTTAGAGTATGCGAATGCGACGACAGAATATATGAATACGGCACAAGATTTTGCGAATGAAGTACCAGAACTAGCTAACAATGCAGTCGCAAGCGAAGAAGCGAGACAACAGCTAGAAGAAGAACTTACTCTTATGAAAGAAGAAATAAATGAGTTTAATAATATCGAAGCCCCTGCTGTTGCAGAAGATCTTCATGCTCAGATTGTCAGCACCAATGAAAAGCTAGAAGAAGGGATTGACCTATATTTAACAAATATTGAAAATGGTCAGCTGGATCCCACTATACTAGAGAACTCGGAAATTTTAACAACCGTAAATGAAGTTTCAAGTTTGGTGGAGCAAATTGAGAAATTAACGAATTGATTGTAAGATGTATGATTTGTTTTTTTCAAATAAGTTTGAACGCATTCGATAAAAGTGCGACGAGGTTATCAGGCATAATCATTACCTGATGCCTTTTTTTATATTCTCTCTCCTTCTTTACCGAATTGTGATACATTTTTTATGGGAATTTACAAACAAAGGGAGGGCGTATGAAGGGAATAACGAAGTTTATGAAAAAACCATGGTTTCTCGGTATTCTAGTGTTTGCCATGGCTATAATTGTCATTTGGAATATACCAATTGAGAAAAGAAAATATGGGTTTTCACAAAGTGGTTTAGCTACGGACTATACAGGTCTGCTGCCTGAACGAATTGAAAAAGTTGTGAATGTCCACAATCGAAATGAATTACAGAGAATCGTTCAAGAAGCTAATAAAAAGGGCAAGCATATTTCTATCGCTGGATTACAGCATTCCCAAGGTGGACATACATATTACAAGGACGGAATTGTACTTGATATGCGAGGGTTCAATCGTATAGTAGAAATCAATAAGCAAGCTAAAACAGTTCGAGTAGAGAGTGGAGCTAGTTGGGAAGATGTTCAGGAAGCTGTCACTCCGTATGGTTTAGCGTTACAAGTCACACAATCACAATCGATTTTTACAATTGGAGGTTCATTATCTGTTAATGCTCATGGGAGAGATATTCGTTTTGGTCCAATGGCTGAAACGGTTCGGGAAATGACGGTATTAACTCCAACAGGAGAAATAAAGTATTTAACACGTGATGATTCAGAAGAATGGATGACATACATATTAGGGGGCTATGGTTTATTCGGAGTCATTTTAGATGTGACTTTAAAACTTACGGAAAATGAAGTATACACCATTCACACAGAGGAAATAGAGACAAAAAAGTATGAGTCGTATCTTCATAGAGTGCTAGAAAATCAAAATATTGCGATGCACTATGCAAGAATAAGTGTAGCACCGGGTACATTTTTAGATGAAATGTATGTGATCGATTATAACAAAACAAAAAAACAGGATAATACAACGTCGCTCAAAGAAGAAGAAGGAGTTCGAGTCAGTAAGTTTGCTCTTGATTTAGGAAGAAAAGGGGGAAAGCTGGAGGATTTATTTTGGGAATCGCAAAGGCTGTATATCAATTCAATTGATGGTAAAACGATTACACGTAATAATGCTATGCGTTCAGAATCTACATTTATGGAATTTACTACGCCTGGTAGAGTGGAGGTTTTACAAGAGTTTTTTATTCCAGTTGATTCATATGAAGAGTATATGCAGAGCCTGAAAGACTTGCTTCCTCATAATGATCAAGATGAGGATTTTAAAGTGCATAATATTACAGTGCGATATGCAGCGAAAGATAACATGACAAGTCTCCCTTATGCAAAGGAAGATATGTTAGGTCTTGTCGTATTGATTCAGCATGGATTAAAAGAGAAAGAGATTGCTCATGCTAAAACGATGATTCAGAAGTGGACGGATGTAACATTGCAATATGGCGGTACCTATTATTTGCCTTATTATCCTTACCAAACAAAGGAACAGTTTAAAGAATCTTATCCAAATTGGAAAAGCTTCAAGAAACAGAAGGCAGAACGAGATCCAAATGAAGTGTTTGTAAATTTGTTCTATGATCATTACATGAAGTAAGAAGGAGAAGACATGCAGAATAAAAGTGAACGGTATATTCCTCTTATTGTGACCGTTGGACAAGTGGTCATTTTTCCCTATTATATTGTTTGGTTGAAAGAAGTGTCTTTTAGTTATACCTTATTTGCTTGGTTATTTGCCACATTCTCTTTTGCTGCTGCATGGGGGTATCGTTTTTTTCAATCCAGAGGAGAGAAACCACGGTCTTTTATCACATCTGTTTATGTAGCCATGGGAGTAGTGTATATAGTCGTTGGATATTGGAAGCTTCCAATTGAATATCTCCCTTATGTGGCTCTTATGACACAAATTGTATTAGGCTTTTTACAAGGGTACTTTCGAGCATGGCATACTAAACAACGATCGTATCATGTACATGCTATCAATCACTATTTAATAGTTGGAGTCATTATGATTGGACTTTCATTTATGAAAGTAGTTTCTCCTAGTATATTTCTGACTGTGTTCGGGACAATTTTATGCATGTGTGGAATATGGGAAGTGGTGAGAAGTTTCGATTTCAAAATGATGAAATGAAAAACAGAACTATTAAGTGAATATAAAGATATGGTTAAATATGTTAAGAAACATGGAAGCTGATTCTAATATTCTAAAAATCTTGTATGATAGTCTTGTATTAACAAATAGGACAATCGAGGAGGCAAGAGAAATATGAAAAACTTGAAACAATGGTTATTAGTTTTCATGGCATCTTTCATGTTGGTCGGCATTGCCACGGGTTGCAGTAATTCTGATAAAGAAACGGACGAAACAAATACAGAAGAGAATCAAAATGTTGATGAAGGTACAGAAACTGAAGAAGGTAAATAATATGGGAGTGAGGCTGAACGATCATTCGTTCAGCCTCACTTTATAGGTTAGAAAGAATAAAACTCCAATGGAAATCACGAGCCTAGAATATCCGGTACTTTTAATCTGGCAATAATAATGCTATTGATGATATTAATCAAAGCGATCATCGTCATCATAATCATCGAAATCATCATCGATTTCGGCCTTAACTAGTTTAAAGCTACTGTTCAATTTAAGCTCCACTGGAATCCCTTTTAAACTGCCGCGGTAGCCATCACGATCTAATACGTATCCACTTGTCTTTTGGAATGTTTTCTTTTTTCCTTTAAAATTGACGGTCATTTTCTTTTTGCTATCGGAAACAATGGTAGCGGAATATTCAATAGTTCGTTCTGTTTCGATTTCGCGGGCGGTTTTGTTTGATACTTCCATCTCAACGAGAACGCCTTTTTTTAATCGAATCGAATCATCATCAATTTCTGTGTTTTTATTAATTTTGTATGTGGCAGTTCCTCCGAAAGGAAAGGATACTTTAATGCTATTTTTGTTATAAGAAACAACCTTCCCTTGGACTTCGCGAGTGTTAGAGGATACTTGTTCAATTTGTACCTCATCGATTGTTGTGCTTTCATTCGCAATGGCTTCGATTGTTTTGTGAACGTTGGCTTGGTTTTCATTTACTTTAACTAAATTGCCTGTTTCATCCACAGATTGAACATTGGCGAAGAAGTCTTGTGAAGATGCTGTTTGTTCCTTGGCTGATTCTACTCCTGCTACTCCTCCTGCTACGCCCACTCCAGCCATTAGAGCTGTTCCAATGAGGATTTTCTTCCATTTATTTTTCATGCTTAACTCTCCTTTTTCTATTTGATGGTTCTATCATAGACAAGAATTATTAAGTGAATATGAGATAATTATTAGAATTTGATGAGAAGTAGTCAGTGAGGGTTGAAGTTAGCGGTAGTACGGTGCTTTATGATGTCTAAGCAGAGCGAGGGAATTTAAAACAACATGTCATCATATCAATCTCGACATGTATAGTGGAATTAGGCATATATTGGAATAGGTGCCAACCTTCGAGGAAAATAAGCACACTGGGAGGTACAATATGGACGTTTTTGTAAGGCGGGGTGACTCCTTATGGTATTACAGTCAATTGTTCAAGATACCTATTCGTCTTATTCAAGACTCCAATGTAACGCAAGCTAATATGCTTTCGATTGGTCAACGAGTGAAGATTCCAGGCTTTACTACGGTAAATTATCGGATAAAGCAAGGTGATTCTTTATGGAGTATTGCAACGAACCGAAATCTTTCATTAGATGCACTATACCTTGTGAACCCGTCTATTAATCCGAACGCGCTGAACATCGGTCAGATCATTAAGGTGCCGCTGCGTATTACCTGGAGACTTGTACGAGGAGAGCAAAACTATTCTTATGAAACATTGAGGGATGATATAAGGCGATTATCCAGCGTTTATCCGTTTATTCAAACATCCTCCATTGGGAATTCGGTACTTGGTAGAAATATCTCTGAAATTTTAGTCGGAAAAGGCAATAAGCGAGTGCATTATAATGGAGCGTTTCATGCCAATGAATGGATCACAACACCGGTTATTATGACTTTTATTAATGATTATTTGCTGGCGTTAACGAATATGAATACGATACGTGGTGTACAGATGCTGCCTTTATATCAGCAATCTACATTATCGATTGTTCCGATGGTCAATCCTGATGGAGTAAACCTCGTTTTACAAGGTCCACCGTCTACAGAGCCTTATAGAAGCAATGTTATACAATGGAATAGAGGGAGTATGGATTTTTCAGGATGGAAAGCGAATATTCGGGGTGTCGATTTAAATGACCAATTTCCGGCCAAATGGGAATTGGAAAAGGCGCGTAATCCTGATAAGCCAGGACCGAGAGATTATTCTGGTGAAAGACCACTTACAGAACCGGAAGCTGTTGCGATGGCGGATTTGACCAGGAGAAGAGATTTTAGCAGAGTATTAGCGTTCCATACCCAAGGTCAAGTGATTTACTGGGGGTTTGACAATTTGGAGCCTCCTGAATCGGAAGTTATGGTAAATGAGTTTAGTCGAGTGAGCGGGTATGAACCTGTTCAAACAATCGAAAGTTATGCTGGATATAAAGATTGGTTTATCCAGGATTGGAGAAGACCAGGGTTTACAGTGGAATTAGGACAGGGAACGAATCCGCTTCCATTATCACAGTTTCAAGAAATTTATCAAGAATCACTCGGAATATTTTTAGCAGGGTTGTATATGTGATTCACCTGCAATGCTAGAAAAGCTCATCCAAACGGATGGGCTTTTCTAATGATTAACAATGATTCCAATAATATAATTGCTTAGATTAAAATCAGAATATTTAAAGCATTGACTCAAATTAAAGTTATTCATATAATATTATATATAACATCTAATGTCAGGAGATGTAACAAAATCATGTTAATTTTGGATGAGCTATATAATATTGTTGTTTTTGAGGTTTCATCAGATGAATTAATTCGAATTTTAAAAGAGATCAAGAATAAAAAAGAAATAGACATTGATTTGCTTAAATATAAAATCCATATGTTTGAGAAGAAAAAAAGAATTGAAGAAGCTTATTATCAATCTTTATCCACGTTTCGAAAGATTTTTACTGGACGTCCGCCTGGCCATCATCAAGCAGTTGAATACTTAGTGAATGTAAAAGAACGATTTAATGAGATTGAAATGATTAAGCAGAACATTATTACATTAAATAGCATTCTTTCTTTATTGGAAGCAGAACCGAATAAACGGGAAATAGTCTTATCGCCTAGTTTGATAGAAGAAATAAGGAAGTGGCAAGAAAAGGAGGGCAACTAGAGATGACACTGGAAACCTTGAGTTCAGGTTTAGACACAATTTGGGTAGTGTTAACAGCAGCGATGATTCTGTTGATGGAGGGGGGCTTTGCTCTACTAGAGGCAGGCTTTGTTCGATCCAAGAATAGCGTGAATATTATTATGAAAGTGTTCGCTGATATTACGATTGGTACACTTTGCTATTTTTTAATTGGTTTTGGTTTGATGTACGGGGCTAATTTTTTAGGTATTGTGGGAACGAGCGGCTTTTTATTAAAAGGAGATTTATCACATTTAGATTTGAATATTTCAATAGATGCATTTTGGCTATTTCAGGGAGCTTTTGTTATTGCGGTAATTTCTATTGTATCAGGAGCTGTTGCAGAAAGAATTAATTTCCGGGCCTACCTTTTATATGTCGTTCTCATGACGGCCTTTATTTATCCGATTGCTGGTCATTGGGTTTGGGGGGGAGGCTGGTTAAGTGAGTTAGGAATGCAGGATTTTGCCGGCTCTGCGGTCATCCATGCGCTAGGTGGTTTTGCTGCATTGGCAGCAGCAATCCTAATCGGTCCGCGAAAAGGAAAATTCTCTGAGTTTGGTTCTAGTTCTATTGCTTTACCTAGTAATCTACCATTAGTATCGGTCGGCGCATTTTTATTATGGTTCGGATGGTTTGGTTTTAATGCTGGAAGTACATTACAAGCTACGGATGCACGTATTGGGCATATTGCTATTGTGACGATGCTCTCTGCTGCATCAGGAGGAGCTGTCACTCTTCTTTATACATTATTTCGTTATGGACGTTCAGATGCACCATCTGTTATTAATGGCTCTTTAGCCGGTTTGGTCGGAATAACGGCTGGATGTGCCTTTGTAAATGATTATGCAGCTATTATCATCGGTGCTGTTTCGGGGTTATTTATGATGGCTGCAACGAATTGGTTAGAAGCAAGAGGGATTGATGACCCTGTAGGTGCATTTCCTGTACATGCAGTATCAGGGATTTGGGGCACGATAGCGGTAGGTCTATTTGCTACTGAAGGCGGACTTTTTACAGATGGTAGTTGGCACTTATTAGGGGTTCAAATTCTAGGACTAACAGTGTTGTGTACTTGGGGATTTTTATTAACATGGATTGCTTTTAAAACCATTAATATTTGG
Organism: Peribacillus sp. Hz7; assembly: GCF_042136355.1. Classification (NCBI taxonomy): domain Bacteria; kingdom Bacillati; phylum Bacillota; class Bacilli; order Caryophanales; family Bacillaceae; genus Peribacillus; species Peribacillus sp. Hz7. The sequence goes on along the minus strand of NZ_JBHHJV010000007.1, from coordinate 44,745 downwards.
ATTCCGATTCGCTCTACAGATGAAGAGGAAGAGGTAGGATTGGATATTAGTTACCATGGTATACGCGCGACACATGCAGCTAATGAGTTTATTCGAATAGAAGATTATTCTTATCGAGTTGATGTAAAAGAGAAGCAAGATTTGAATGAGAGATATAAATGATACTTGAATGAGCCTCTAATGATTGATAGTTTGATATCTGTTAATCATTAGGGGGCTGTTTTTTGTTATAAATTTATTTTACATATAGGATAAGTAGGATATATACTTATCTGAAATAAACGATTATAATAAACAGGAAAGTTTTATTAGAAAAGCGATTGATGTAGCAGTGTCATTTTTTCGGAAAAGGATGTTGCTGTATTCTTAAATATAGTAAACTGAATGAAAAGGTAAGGTTAACTATCAGATGGTTGATAGAGGTGAGGTAGAACTATTTCTATGAAAAGTGCAAAACTGAAATCGATAATTGTATATTCTATCCTTTTATTGTTATTATTCATCATGCTGAATATGTTTACTTCGATATTAAGTATTAAAAAGTCAGCTGAAAAATCCAGTGCTAACCAAATGTTGGAAGTGGCGAAATCTATAGCCGATCATTTAGATGTAGATACATATAAGCGTTTTCTTGAAAATCCGGTAAAAAAACAGGAGTATTCGGAAATCAAACATTATTTAGATGATGCCAGAAAGAAAACGGGAGCTTTGCATGTATATACACTCGATATTGATAATCCTAAAATATCTAGAGTTATGATTGCGGCGATGCCTAATAACCTAGAGTTTCCGATTGGGGGAGTGTGCACAGTCCCGGAAAAGCAGGTTAAAATGGCTTATGAAGGACGTACGTTTTATACGAGCATTTTAGAAGATCCTGAATATGGGGAGTATTTAACGGTTGGAGCTCCAATAAAGGATGACAAAGATAAAATTATTGGTTACTTAGCCATCGATATTAGTGCGGATGAAATCAATAATATTAGCGGTAAAGTTATAAAAAGCAGCGTGTCAATCTTCGTTTTTAATGGATTGTTTGTCGTTATACTGCTTATCGCGTTTTTAATTATGCATCGATGGTATCAAAATGAAGTACAAACAAAAGTAGGAGATACAGAGGAGACGTATCATTGGGAATTTCAATCATTACTTGCTTCTGTACGTTCTTTACGGCATGATTTTTCCAACCATGTTCAAGTTATCCATGGCCTTCTTAAGTTAGGAGAATCTGAAAAGGCATTAGATTATATAAGTGCTCTTGCTAAAGAAATTCACTCGATTACTTCTATGAATCTAAATGTGAATAATCCTGGATTATCTGTGCTTTTGGAAGTGAAGAGACTAGCTGCCCAAAATTATAATATCGAGACGGAATTTGAGATAGCAGATGACTCATTTGATAGGATTAAAACAACGGATTTAATTAAATTGTTATCCAATGTGATTGATAATGCGATTGAAGCAACAAGTGAGCTTCCTGAGAATGAACGATTTATGCATGTTGCGTGTAAAGTATGTGACTCTAAATATGTATTTGAAGTAAGTAACACAGGACCGATGATTACGGATAAAAATCGAGAGAAGATTTTTAAAAGCGGTTTTTCGACGAAAAAGGTACAAGAGGGAAAAGTAAGAGGGCAAGGATTATTTATCGTGAAAGAATTAGTAACTGAATATCGTGGGGATATTTCTATTCAGTCTAATATAAATGAAACAACTGTTACACTTAGAATTCCGATTCCTAGAAATGGTGAGTCGAGTTAAAGTTAGAGTATCATATAACACAGGGAATAAAAGCACCTCGCAATGAGAAAGTTTTGATTGTGTCAAAATTCTTTCATTGTGAGGTGCTTTTTTGATAAGGCTCTGTTATAGGACGTTGTTGAGCAAGACCTTTCGTAAAAAAAGAAAAATTTTTGAAACCTTTTTTTTTAACCCCCGTATATAGTTATGAAGATGCAAGGCAGCATGAATTTTTCGATGAAATAGGTTAATGAATTAGGAAATAGAGGATTGGAAAAGTATTTTTAGAAATGTAATTTTATAAGTGCTTTTCGTTGCAGGCCTATGAATTGGATGTTATGATTGTTCCGAGTTCACGCTAGCGTGAATGGTTGCGCATCCTAAATATGTAAGGAGTTGAGTGGCTAGTGAGTATTAATCTACAAAAGGGTCAACGTATTGATTTAACTAAAGGAAATGCTGGTTTAAATCAAATTATGGTTGGTTTAGGCTGGGACCCTGTGAATCAATCTTCTCCTAAAGGTGGGGGTCTGTTTGGCGGGCTTTTTGGAGGCGGTGCAAAAACAGTGAATATCGATTGTGACGCGTCTGTTATTTTGCTGCAAAATGACCGAATCGTAAATAAAGGAGATTTAGTTTATTTCGGGAATAAAACAAGCAGCTGCGGCTCTGTTCGTCATTCTGGAGATAATCTTACAGGCGACGGCAGCGGAGATGATGAAGTCATTATGATTGACTTGAAATCTGTTCCAGAACGCTATAATAAGCTTGTTTTTGTCGTGAATATTTATGATTGCGAAGGAAGAAAACAAGATTTTGGCATGATTCAAAACGCTTTTATTCGCATTGTTAATCCACAAACGCAACAGGAATTAACTCGCTTTAACTTAACGGATAACTATGGCGGGTTAACGACTTTAGTGACGGGTGAAATTTATCGCCATAATGGTGAATGGAAGTTTAATGCGATTGGTGACGGGACAAAAGACCGTAATCTGTCAGAAGTTGTCGCGCGATATACTTAATTACATAAATCTATCACAACTTAAGGGTAGAATAAAATTGTCTTTCAATATTATTAACATTTAGGAGGTCATTTAATATGGCAGTAGTTTCTTTACAAAAAGGTCAAAAAGTTGATTTAACAAAATCAAACCCTGGTATCTCTAAAGTTCTAGTTGGTTTAGGGTGGGATACAAATAAATATGATGGCGGACAAGATTTCGATTTAGATACTTCTATCTTCTTATTGGATGCAACTGGTAAAGTGAAAGGCCCAGAAGATTTTGTATTCTATAATAATACAACAGGTGGAAATGGATCAGTTGTTCATGCGGGAGATAACTTAACTGGAGCAGGTGAAGGTGACGATGAGCAAGTGAAGGTAGCGATTAAAGATGTTCCAGCTCATATCGAGAAAATTGCTTTCACTGTTACGATTCATGATGCAGAAGCTCGTAATCAAAACTTCGGTATGGTATCAAATGCGTTCATTCGTATTGTAAATGAAGATACAAATGAAGAACTTATTCGCTATGATCTTGGAGAAGATTTCAGCATTGAAACAGCTATCGTTGTCGGAGAATTATACCGTCATAACGGCGAATGGAAATTCAATGCAATCGGCTCAGGCTACCAAGGCGGTTTAGCTTCTCTATGTAATGATTTTGGATTACAGGTAGGGTAATGAATAGAGGAACAATGAGCATCGCACTCATTGTTCCTTAGTTGTGATTTTTCAAGACTATATTATCAGATAGGAGAGTATAAATCATGGCTATTCAGTTAAGTAAAGGTCAGCGAATTGATTTAACAAAAAACGATCCAACATTACAAAATATCGTGATTGGCTTAGGCTGGGATGTTAAACAGTTTGATGGAGGTCAAGCATACGACCTTGATGCTTCGGCTTTTTTATTAAATGCAGCAGGAAAGTGCCGCAATGAATATGACTTTATTTTCTACAACAATTTACAAAGTCCGGATGGTTCTGTCATTCATACAGGTGATAATAGAACAGGTGAAGGCGATGGAGACGACGAGCAGCTGAAGATTGATTTGGCGAAAGTGCCGAATGATGTAGAGAAAGTAGCGATTGCGGTTACGATTCATGAGGCAGAGGTTCGTTCGCAAAACTTTGGGCAAGTGTCTAATGCATTTGTTAGACTTGTGAATGAAGACACAAACGAGGAAGTGCTTCGCTTCGATTTAGGCGAAGATTTTAGCATTGAAACAGCTGTTGTATTTTGTGAGATTTATAGAAACAAAGGTGAGTGGAAGTTTAGTGCAGTTGGTGCTGGTTACCAAGGCGGATTGCAAGCATTAGTAAATGCATACGGATTAGATGCATAAGTATTCTTAATTTATATAGGGAGTAATCCCATTTTATTTTTTTACGGAGGTTATATTTCTTTTGGACATTATTAATCAGATTTTAAGCACATATGCTTTGTTTTTTGATTGGGGAATGTGGGCAGAAGTTTTAACTGATCCTGTTTCATGGGGATTAATTGGGACATTGATCATTATGGAAGGGTTACTTTCTGCTGATAATGCTCTTGTACTAGCGGTTATGGTCAAGCATCTTCCTGAAAAACAAAGAAAAAAAGCATTGATGTATGGACTAATTGGTGCATACTTCTTTAGATTCTTATTCATCGGTATTGGCGTCTATCTCGTTAAGTTTTGGTTCATTAAAGTATTAGGTGCTGCATATTTAGGCTGGATTTGTTATAGTCATTTCCGCAAAAAAGGAAATGACGATGGTGAGGCAAAAGAGTTTAATAAAAATAGTTGGTTAGTTCGTACGTTCGGCGTATTTTGGGCAACTGTTATTATGGTAGAAATGATGGATATTGCTTTTTCTGCAGACTCCATTCTAGCTGCATTTGCTATTTCGGATCAAGTATGGGTTCTTCTTCTCGGTGGAATGATTGGTATTTTATTAATGCGTACAGTAGCTAGATTCTTCTTAGTATTAATTGATAAAATTCCTGAGCTGGAGAATACAGCGTTCATTTTGATCGGAATTATTGCTGCTAAAATGATGGCAAGCGTGTTTGGCTTCCATTTGCCGCATGAAGTGTTTTTTGCCATTATTGTTCTAGCATTTGCTATTACGATTATCATTCATAAAAAAAATGCTGGAGTAGTAAAAGAAGAAACGGCTGTTTCAAAAGAAGAATAAAGGAAGACTTCCATTAATGGGAAATTATTGCCCGTTAAGTGTGGGATGAATATTTCTAGATGGCTACTGTTTCAGCAGTAGCCATCCTTTTATATAGGAAGGAAGTAGATTTCATTGTGAAACATTTTGAGGTTGAATCGGCCAAAAGAAAAATAGAAATCTTTTATAAAGAACCGGAGCCCTTTACTAAATATACAGAACGGGAAATGCTAGCTTATGCGCTAGGTGCTACTTTGTATATGCCGGCTCTTAGAGAGAGCATTGCAGATGAGCTAGTGACAAAGAAGTATAGGGAGCTTACTTCTGTCGTCATTGATTTAGAAGATGCTGTTGGTGATAGTCGACTAGAGGAAGCGGAGCAAATGCTTATTCAGCATATTTCAAACATTAATCGAGCTGTAGAAGAACAAAAAGTATTGGTAGAAGAGTTGCCTCTTATTTTTATTCGAGTGAGAAGCCCGCAGCAAATGAAGAGGATGACGCAACAATTAGGACGGCTTCAGCGTGTATTGACGGGATATGTATTTCCGAAGTTTTCGTATGAAGCTGGGAAAGACTATTTAGAGATTTTAAAGAACAATAATTCAGAAGATATTGTTTTGTATGGTATGCCAGTGTTAGAGACAGCAGACATTGTGTATAAAGAAACGAGAATCTCAACGCTAAACAAAATTAAAGAGCTATTAGAAGCTTATCAAGCTTATATATTAAATATTCGAATTGGAGCCACAGATTTTTGCGGATTATACGGTATTAGAAGAAAGGTAAATACAAGCATTTATGATGTTCTAGTCATTCGCGATTGTTTAACAGATATTATGAATCTATTTAATCGAAATGGCAGCGGATTCGTTCTTTCAGGCCCAGTGTGGGAGTTCTTTTCTAATAATCAAAGCAGTAATCCGTATCTAGATGGCTTAATGAATGAAGTGATGCTGGATCAATTGAATGGTTTTGTTGGTAAAACGGTCATTCATCCGACACATATTAAGCCAGTTCATTCATTATATGTTGTTAGTCATGAGGATTATCTTGATGCAACCAGCATACTAGATTATAACGATGGTCAAGTAGGAGTCGTAAAAAGTGAGTACGCTAATAAAATGAATGAAATGAAACCGCACTTTTCTTGGGCGAAACGAATTTTGCTACAAGCAAAAGTATTTGGTGTATATAACAAAGGCCAAACGTTTACTCATTTAATGGAAGAAGAAAAACAATTTAATGAAGGAGCAAAGAAATGGTAGAAACGATCGCTTCTAAAGAAGTATATCATATTATGGATGGTTTAACGGTTGAAGTGAATGTATTGCAAAATCCATATCAATTTGAATTATCTCAATTGTTTCAAATGGCAACGCGGATTAATAAACGGAGAAGCTTTCTATTTGTTAGCAAAGTATTAGGTAAACATTTAGCGGTGGGTCCTAATATTCCATTAGTGGTAGGGAAGCTGCTCGCCATGCGCTATGTAGAACTTGTGCATGGGGTGAAGGATCCGCGCATGCAATCAGTTGTTCATGCTCTGCAGACCAAAAGCCGTCTTTCAGAAGTACTAGCAGATATTGAACGTCAGCCTATTTTGTTAGATCAGCCGCTTACCGTGATGGGATTTGCTGAAACTGCAACAGCTTTAGGTCATGCGGTATTTAGCGCATTTGGAGAACAGGCAAAGTATATTCATACGACAAGAGAACAGATTCAAGAATTAACGTCTGTTATTAATTTTGAGGAAGAACATTCACATGCAACGAGTCATAGGGTGTATGCCTCGGATTCCACCTTTTTTGATGATGATAGTGAAGTCGTACTCGTTGATGATGAAATTACGACAGGAAAAACAGCTATTAATATTATTCGAACAATGAAAGAGCAGTATCCTCAGAAAACACGATTTACTGTTGTGTCTATTTTAGATTGGAGATCACAGGAGCATCGAGAAAGATATGAGCAATTAGAAGAAGAGTTGAATATTACGATTCATACCGTGGCTTTATTAGATGGAATGATTACAGTCTCTGGAGAACCGGTTTTAAGTAAAGAGAATCAGTCCATTCATTCTTCATATCTTGAACCAACCGCTTCCTTCCTCTCTTCTGATAACGATGTAAAAACGAGTGAGATAAAAGGAATAACATCTATTTCCACTGATGGAACAGTTAATCGTTCCCCTTATTTATTGGCGACAGGAAGATTCGGATTGACGAGAGCGGAGGAATCTCTCTATTCAAACGAGTTAAAAGCCGTTGCAGAATACGTGAAAAAACAGCGGAAAGGGAGCCGCACGTTAGTTATTGGCACGGGAGAATTTATGTATGTTCCTATGAAAATAGCTGCTCAGTTAGGGGAAGATGTGTTTTTTCAATCTACAACCCGCAGTCCGATTTATCAGAGGGATATAGAATCATATACCATTCAACAGAAATTCACATTTGATAGTCCAGAAAATACAGGAACAACGAATTTTCTATACAATATTAAACAAAATCAATATGATGAGCTCATCATTTTAGTCGAACGCATGCATTCCGAAGACGATATACGAAGCTTGGTAGAAGAGCTTAAACGAACGAATATTACTACGATTACAGTGGTAATGATGACAGACATCTGCTCGTAATTGCTTAAGGAGGGAAGCGAATGGTACAAGCGGGAGTTCGACCGAATCGAATAGGGAGTTATAGTGTAGACGATGTTGTTTTTTTATTGCGAGATATTAGTAAGTATCAGTTAGAGATAAAAACAGAAGAAAGGGAGGCGCTTATTCAATCCGGCACCCATTATTCTGAAATGCTGCCAATGGAGTACCAGCCGGATGAGCAGTATATTTCCTTATTCCATCGTACATTGAATCACTATTCGAAACGGATTGCGATAGCCATTGGAGTTGTAGCAGAACAAATTAAAGAAAAACGTGGATTGAACAATTTAGTTTTAGTCAGTTTAGCAAGAGCAGGGACACCTATTGGCGTATTAGTGAAACGCTATTTCAAAGCTATCCATCAAGTAGAGATTCCTCATTACTCGATTTCGATTATTAGAGGGAGAGGGATTGATGAGACAGCGATTGATTATATATTTGCTCATCATGCAGCAGCTGATATTCAATTTATAGATGGCTGGACGGGAAAAGGGGCCATTACAAAAGAATTGAAGGGTGCATGTCAGAAGTATAATGCTGCACATTCGAACCAATTGAATGCTAGTCTTGCTGTGTTGGCTGATCCTGGGCATTGCGTCGATATATACGGAACAAGAGAGGATTTCTTAATCCCTTCGGCTTGTTTAAATTCTACTGTATCAGGACTTGTCAGCCGAACGGTATGGAATGAGTCGTTTATGGAAAAAGGAGATTTTCATGGAGCGAAGTTTTATCAAGAACTGAAAGATGTGGATGTGTCCAACTTATATGTAGATTGTATTGCTGCGGAATTTGCTCATGTAATAGAAGATATTCAACAAAGGTTAGTAGAATTAGCGAATGAAGACCAAACACCATCTTGGAAAGGTGCTCAGTCTGTGGAACGTATTCAAGAAATATTCTCTATCAAGAATTCGAATTTCGTAAAGCCGGGGGTAGGAGAAACGACAAGGGTGCTGCTTCGGAGAGTGCCTTGGAAAATTCTTATCAACCCTTATTATTCGAATGATTTAACGCATATTTTATTGTTAGCCAAAGATAAAAATGTTCAGGTAGAAGAATTTGCAGACATGTCATATTCTTGCTGTGGCATTATTAAAGAATTATAAGGAGATATCGGATGATACTATTTACTTCTGATTTAGATCGAACGTTAATCTATTCTGAAAGAATGATGACTGAGTATCCTATAGAAAGCGAAACGGCTTGTGTAGAAATGATGGATGAGCGTTCTATTACTTTTATGTCTTATCAATCCATTAAACTATTGAACACATTTCATGAGAATCATTTGTTTGTTCCGGTTACAACAAGAGCCTTGCATCTGTATAAAAGAATTCATCTTTTTCAGAACGACATTAAGCCCCCATTTGCAGTAACGAGTAATGGTGGTACAATCCTTATAGACGGAGCCGTTGATCAAGATTGGCATCAAGAGCTCTATGCAAGAATTGTGAGGACTTCTTTGCCAAAGGAAGATATGCTGCAAGCCTTTGCTGCCATTAGGCATGAATCATGGGTGTTGCGAGAGTCGTATGTCGACGGCCTTTTCTATGTATTTCAGATTGTTAAAGAAGCAGTTCCTTACGATGAGCTAGCGGCTTTTGAAGTAGAATTACAGAAGATAGGCTGGAGAACATTTTTACATGGAAGAAAGTTATACATCCTTCCTCAACAAGTAGATAAGGCCTTTGCTGTTCAAAGAGTAAAAGAGTATATCGATGATTATGATGTACATGTTGCGGCAGGCGATTCTTTCATGGATTATTTGATGATGAAAGAAGCCGATATTGGCTATAGTCCGTTACATGGAGAAATATTTGAGACGATGCCCAACGCTCCGAAAGTAACGTGGTTAAACGGACGAGGGGTGGCTTTTACCGAGGAGCTGCTTATGAAGCTTCTGGAGAGTAAGACAACATTAATTAGGTGATAACAGATGGGAAAAATTAGTTTAGCAAAACCCGATTTAGATAAGCTGCCGATTATGGGCTCAGCGGATGCCTGTAAATTATGGGGAATAGATAGCTCCACGTTAAGAAAAAGGATAGATCAATTTCCTAAAGGGACCATTAAGAAAATGGGAAGAGATTGGATTGTGACGAAAGATGGTATGGCGTATGTATTTGGTACGTTAGAAGAAAGAAAATTAAAGAGAGAATAGTAAAGCATTTGGACTTATATGGATAGTAAATATTTATAGAAAAGTAGGTGACTCAAGAGAGAATGGGAGTCACCACTTCTTTTTTACAGAATCTATGTTTAATAATCATGTAGATAAAGTGAAACTTCGATCAGTGGGGGTCTGCCCGTTAAGTGCGGGGGAAAAAGCGATAGCGTCTTAATAACAAGCTTGTTGCATGAATGAAGTTTATTGTCGCTGTAGTATTTATAATGGAAGTGAAAACAGATGAGAATCAATAAGTATATTAGCGAGACAGGCTACTGTTCAAGGCGGGAAACAGATCGTTTGATTGAAGCGAAGAGAATTACGATTAATGGTGTGATTTGTGAACCCGGAGTGACGGTTAGTCCTGGTGATGTTGTTTTTATTGATGGAAAAAGTATTCCTAAGAAAGCCGAACCTGTCTATATTGCTCTAAATAAACCGGTTGGAATTACATGTACGGCAGCCAAACATGTAGAAGGCAACATCATGGATTTTGTAAATTACCCTTCGCGTATCTTTCCGATTGGCAGATTAGATAAAGCATCTGAAGGGTTGATTTTATTAACCAATGATGGGGACATCGTTAATAGGATAATGCGTTCAGAGAATGGGCATGAGAAGGAATATGTAGTAACAGTAGATAAGCCTATTACGGAAAAGTTTATTCAAGATATGTCTAATGGAGTAGAGATTCTTAGAACAAAGACAAAGCCATGTCATGTTTTTCGGATAAATGATTATCAATTTCGGATTATTTTAACGCAAGGATTAAATCGACAAATTAGACGAATGAGTAAAGCACTTGGTTATAAAGTGGTTCGTCTTGAGCGGATTAGAATTATGAACATTCATGTAGATGGCATAGAAGAAGGGGAATGGCGAGATCTGACGGATGAAGAATTATACACGCTTCTATCGCAGTTAAAGGAAAGTGCTACTTGAGTATACATTTTGTTTGCATCACTTATGAAATACTTCTCTTAAATAGCGTTGTTGATTTTGGCTCATTTAAGCTTATCCTCCAAGAAACGAAGGAGAAAGCTCGCTTTCTCTCTCGTTTCTTGGAGGATAAGCAACCTTTCAGCTCTGCTGAAAGGTGTGTGAAACCGCGGTTTCACACAAATGAGCCAAAAATCGTATAAATTAACAATATTCATTAACATAGCCCATGAAATAAAACAGCAGCAAAAGCGATTAAACTTTTGCTGCTAATTAGTATTAGAATCCATCTTGTGCACTAAATGGAATGTTCAAGCGGTTTTCAACGGCACGTAGACGTTGATTTAATCGGTTTAATCGGCGATTTTGACGCTCATCACTCTGGCTAAGACGAGTAACTTCACGATTAATACGTGTAATTTCTCGGTTCAAGCGATTGATTTCTCGTGATTGCTGTTCATCTCTTCTTTCTAATTCCCGTAATCTTCTTTCGATACCTTGAGCTTGGGGTGGTTGACGATCTATTTCATATTCATATATATCCGATTCAACTTGATCTAGTTCATACATCGTTGATTCCATGCGTTCTGTTTCATAAAGGTCTGGTTGTGGAATATTGGGTTGCGAGGCATATGGATAATTTGGATAAGACCTATCCGGTTCAACTTGATCTAGTTCATACATCGTTGATTCCATGCGTTCTGCTTCATAAGGATTTGGTTGTGGGATATTGGGTTGCGAGGCGTATGGATAATTTGGATAAGACATATGCGGTGTAGGTTGATAAGGCGTATAATACTCAGGATAATAACTATATGGGTTCATCTTGCAGCTCTCCTTTTGATATCTAGGTAAATTCCTTATACAGTATGCAGAGATGGGCATAGTGATTGGGTAAACGTCTAAATGAGGAGGAAAAGCGAGAGAAAGAGCGTATTTAATTAAAATTTGCAGAAATGTAAAGAATCGTATATCGTTAAAATTGTAGAAAGAAATGAAACTTCATATTGTTACATCCGTATAATGAAGTAAGTATATATTTCGGTGATGGAAGTTTCACTTTACCCCACACTTAACGGGCAGTAAGACCTCCACCTCCAAATTATGAGGTGGAGGTCAACTGCCCGTAAAGGTCCGATTGGTTCAACTAACCCTCAGTGGGGATAAATCCTCCCACCGAGGGAAGTTTCACTTTATATGTCAGGAGTGTCCTTATAATGAACAGATTTTTAGCTGTTTTCATTCAATTATTGATCGCACTGCCGGGCGCGTTTCTTGTGTGGCTTGCGAGTTTCTTTGCTTTTGATTTAACTTCTATGTTATCGACAGTCGCTGCAATGGCTGGAGGAGCTATTTTGTATGGAGCTACGTCTTTCTTTTTACAACAGCGTTTTGTAAGAAAGCACGGTTTAACACGCAAAGAATATCAATATATAAGAAGAAATTTAACTGAGGCAAAAGAAAAAATATCTCGTATTAATAAAACGCTTTTAACCATTCGCCATATCTCTTCCTTGAAACAAAGAATTGAGCTCATGCGTTTACTAAAAAGAATATATAGCTTAACAAAACATGAACCGAAGCGATTTTATAAGGGGGAGCCGTTTTATTTTTCACATTTAGACTCGATCGTTGAGTTATCTGAGAAATATGCGTTTTTATCACGGCAGCTTAGTAAAAGTAAAGAATTAAATCAATCTTTAGTCGAAACACGTCAGACGCTTGATGAGCTGACAAAAACGGTGGAGAAAGATTTATATCATATGCTTGCTGAAGATATTGAGGATTTGCATTTTGAATTAGACGTGGCCAAGCAATCGATTAATAGGAAGAAGGAATTAGAATTACCTGATGAAAGTAGGAGATCTAAATGAGTGAAAGTAATCTTTCTAAAAAGGACAATTTACTAGATGACTTATTGGCGGATCCATTTGGAGAGCAAAAGGTCATTATGGAAAGTCCGGCAGCAGAGTCCAAACCTGTTAAACTGATTGATGTAATTCCAGAAGAGAATCGGGCAAAAGCTTATCAGTTAGCTGAACAAATTAATCCTAAAGACCATCAGGCGATGATTTCATATGGAACACCCGCTCAAGCGAAACTGTTAACCTTTTCACATTCCATGCTGGATCATGTTCAAAAGAAAGATATTGGCGAGGTTGGCGAAATTATCAGTGATTTAATGAAGAAACTCAATGAAGTGAGCCCTGATGAATTAAAGCCAGAGAAGCAATCGTTTTTCGGGAAATTATTTGGTAAGGTTTCAGGATCCGTTCAAGAGATGCTGTCTAAGTATCAAAAAACCGGTGCACAAATTGATCGAATTAGCGTTAAGCTTGATCGAAGTAAAAATGTCTTATTATCGGATATTGCTATTTTAGAAAAATTATATGAAGCGAATAAAGATTACTTTCATGCATTGAATGTATATATTGCTGCAGGTGAAATTAAGCTTGAAGAATTGTATAATAAGACCATTCCGGAGCTGAAACAATCGGCACAAATATCCAATGATCAAATGAAGTTTCAAGAAGTCAATGATATGATTCAATTTGCGGATCGGCTTGATAAACGTTTGCATGATTTAAAATTAAGTCGAGAAATTACGATTCAAAGTGCGCCTCAAATTCGCTTAATTCAGAATACTAATCAGGCATTAGTAGAGAAAATTCAATCGTCTATTATGACCGCTATTCCGTTGTGGAAAAATCAAGTAGCTATTGCGCTCACTCTTGTAAGACAGCGCCATGCACTTGAAGCTCAGAAGCAAGTTTCTAAAACAACGAATGACTTGCTTTTGAAAAATGCAGAACTATTAAAAACAAATACGATTGAAACAGCAAGAGAAAATGAAAGAGGTCTTGTCGATATTGAAACATTAAAGAAAACGCAGGCAAGTTTAATTTCTACGTTGGAAGAAACGCTGAAGATTCAAGAGGAAGGCCGTATGAAGCGTCGTCAAGCAGAGCACGAACTAGCTTCTATGGAAACAGAGTTAAAGCAAAAGCTGTTAGAGATTAGAGGAGAATAGATTGTTTATATGGTGAAAGCTTAGTCACGACTAGGCTTTTTTTGTGTCTAATTGAGCGGAAAAATTATCTGCAAAATAGTTCTTAGGAACGTGAAAATCCTAGCTTTTTCTAGTATAGTAATAATAGAGGGAGTGAGGGTATGTATTTAACAGTGAAAGAAACAGCAGAGTATATATCATTATCAGAATCACATATTAAAAGCTTAATTTTACAAAATAAAATACGGGCTGTTCATGATGGTGAACAGTATTTAATTTATAAAGACCAATTTAACACACATTTTGAACAATTGGAGACCTATAAAAAACAGGTTGCTGAGTATTTAAATGAACCTATTCCAGAAGATATTGATGTGAAGGATGAAGATTAGTATTTGTTGTAAAGCGGATATTTCTATACACTCTCAATATAGGGGATTTTTTTGATAACATTTGGACCATTATTTAGGCTCTAGAATGGTTATGAAGTGTGGCCACTAAAAGAAGAAGTAGAGATGGTTTTTCTAAATATTGTATGAAGGCTATAAGTAGTACAGTTGTCTTAATCTGTGTAAGATATATATAGTAGGAATGAATATGCCAAAATGAAGTTAGGGGATAGGTTAGTGGTCAAAGAATATTTACAAAGTAAAGGTTTTTCAAGACTGATTGCATTAGTCGTTGTTGTTATATTTTTAATTAGTATTGGAAGTATGCTTAATTTATTATTGTTTACTTTTATTTTCACGTTTCTTATGGGCAGGTTAGAGAGATTTATAACGGCTCAAGTAAATAAAGTAATTCGGATTAACTCTAAAGTAGTCATTGCATTTTTATATTCTATTGTACTGTCTTCTTTAGGTATTGTGTTATATAAATATTTACCGGTCATTACGATGCAATTAACGGAACTAGTGAAGCAAATTGTATTTTTCTTCCAAAATCCGCCTGATAGTCGCATCATCAGGTATATTATTTCATACATGAATGATGTAGAAACACCGCTTGATTTTCAAACGCAAGTGAACTTTGTTTATTTATATATTGCAGACCTTGGGAAGTTAACTCTCCAAATATTCCTTTCCATCTTATTGAGCCTGTTCTTCTTATTAGAAAAGGACAAAATTATTCGTTTTACCTCTAAATTTAAACGAGGAAAATTCAGTAGTTTCTTTTTAAATATCGAGCATTTTGGCAGAAAATTTGTGAATTCATTTGGGAAAGTAATCGAAGTCCAGTTTTTAATTGCGACAACAAACGCGGTCCTTTCTATTACTTTCTTATGGATAATGGGTTTCCCTCAGTTAATAGGACTCGGTATTATGATTTTCTTTTTAGGATTAATTCCGGTAGCAGGTGTGATTATTTCACTTATCCCACTTAGTATGATTGCCTATAGTATAGGCGGGATTTCAATGGTTATTGCTGTATTAATCATGATTGCTGTCATCCATGCTATAGAAAGTTATATTTTAAATCCGAAGTTTATGTCTGCTAAGACGAATTTACCAACATTTTTTACCTTTATCGTACTTATCTTTTCCGAACACTTCCTTGGTATTTGGGGGTTAATTATTGGGATTCCAATCTTTATCTTCCTATTAGATATGTTAGATATTCATGAGGATAATCATAAAGCAACTCGTTAAATAAAAACAGCAATCTCTAATTAAAGGGATTGCTGTTTTTATGTTCAGTTGGATAATATAGAACGAACCCTCTTCTGAAATCAGAAGAGGGCTCTGGGAACAAGTAAGGGGTAATTTATTTATTTAATGTATGAAGCACCGAGAAGCGATTCAGGGCTTTGTCCAAGCACCAACATGCTTATCTTGGCATATCCAATTGTTTCATAGTCAGCGAAAGTCTTTTGTAAAATATGGATATTTTGATCATCTTTTAATTTTTGTATTTCTTCTTTATATAGACTAATGACAGAGGGCATTACAAATTCAGGGGTAAATTCGCTTGCGTCCTCGTCCATAATCAAACAGCCCATATATTGATACTTAAATTGAAAAGCGCGTGTTAAGCCAACGACATGGAGTAATTTCTTAAATAACTCGGGGTAAGAATCTTTAATTTTCTCCAGTGCCTCTTCGGTTGTTTGCAACTCATCTACACTTGATAAAGTGACCATAATATCTCCTTTCGTACTATGAAAAAATAGGTTCCAATTTCACAATGCTTATATTCATAAACAGTCTACTCCTGCTTCTATAGAAAGTAAAATGGTTATAATTCATTATAACTATAGCTTTTATCTATGATTGAGGTTTGATGAATAGTCCATTCATGGATTTGAAAGGAAGATTAATCTGTATCTAGCTTTTGGTCGGTTAATACTTGTTTTGCAAAGCGCAGCCATTCTTTAGCTGCAAAGGATAGATGACGATTTTTACTCCAAATGACTCCTAGCTTCCACTTTATAGATGGGTTAATGACTTTTACAGAACAAACGTGACTTTGTAAGTGACTGCATAGACTTTCGGGTAATAGTGTAATCCCTAGCTTGCAGGCTACCATCTCCTCAAGAAAGTCCCAACGTGAACTCTCTGACATAACACGAGGAGTAAAGCCAGCTACCTCACAGGAGGAGACGACAAGGTCACGCAGTATGAATTCTTTATTAAAAAGAATAAAGTCTTCTTGAGCCAGAGCTCCTAAATCAACTTCTTCAGTTTGAGCTAGTGGGTGTTCCGGATGGAGGATTAATCGAATATCTTCTTCTAAAAATGCAAAAGAGTGAAAAAGTTCAGTATTAGTAGGGAAAGCAATTACACCGATATCAAGTAAATCATTTTCCACAGCCTCTTGTATTTTCTTCGAACCATCTTCTATTAATTGGAGTGTAATATTTGGATACTCCTCATGAAAGCGGCCGATAATTTTTGGGAAAAAGGAAGCATCGATAATTGGGGGTAATCCTAGTCGAATATGTCCTTTTTTCAAGCCCGACAGATATTCCATTTCTGTTTCTAAATTGCTAAATGCCTTATCAATTAATTTTGCTTGTTCGAGTACGACTCGTCCGGCATCGGTAAGTGTTAATTGTTTACGTGAGCGATCAAAAAGTTCCACACCTAACTCGGTTTCGAGGTTTTTAATCATTTTACTAATCGTAGGCTGAGTAATGTATAAATGTTCGGCGGCTTTAGTAAAGCTATTGAAGTGTGTTACTTGAATAAAGTATTGTAAATGTTTGATGTCCAATGCCGTCACCTGCTTTTCTTTAGGTCAATCATTTCTTATTGTACACATATCGTCATAGGAATGTAAATTTTTGAGTTGTAGAAAAGGGGGAGACTTCTAAATTAGGATCATGTCAGAAAATGAATTTGGATTTATATAGATATCTTTATGATTTACGAGAGGATAAAGGTCTTTCGTACCATGTTATATTTCCTAGATAATCTGGTGGATTTCTTTAAATACTGAAGGGAACAACCGATAAATACTATAAATAAGGTGCTAGTATAGAGGGTAGAAGCGGGGGAATAAGGTGAATAAGTTATTTAAAATTAGTTGGCATGCTTTTTTTGATGAAAATACGTTTTTAGAAGGGCGTAGTATAGTAGAGGCAGAAACGGATTATGAAGCAGCTAATAAGTTAATTTTTGAGAAAGCACATGAGTATCGTTTAAGGAGAACATGGATTAGGATTGATTCTTTAGTTGAATTAATTAGTTAAAGTTCAAAGCTTTCCAAGTAACGGAACTTGGGAAGTTTTTTGTTTTGCACAAGTAACTTAAAAATTTATTTCCCATAAAGGTACTTTAAAAAATTATCCACAAAAGAAATAAAGGGATACGAATGAATGGTAGAGTTTATCCACAATATCCACAAAGTTATCCATAATTTCCATAATTATGATGTTAATAAAATGGAGATTACAGTTCATTATTTATCTGTATTTTCAGAATATATCCACAATATTAACAGTTCTGTGGATAAACCTGTGTGTAAAAGTGAAGAGCGCTATTCTTTAATATTTCCCAGATTTTGTCCTTTAACACACTTTAACGAAGGCAAAAACGTAATGATCTGAGGAGCATGATTGTTCAGCTAAACGGAGAGGCTGACCCGAAAGCCATTTTTCGTGACTTTTGGGTCAGCCTCATATTGATTCTATGCAAGGCCTGAGGAAAGCAAGCCTTATATATTAGTTATTTCTTTTAGCGCGTTGATCAGCTGCATTTGCTCGTGCTTGTGCCTCTAAATCATCTGCATCTGCTAATTCTGCTGAGTATTCCACATCAATTCCATCACTTTGTAAGTTTTTTTCGAATTGTGATAGTCCTTGGTTGTTTTTATTCCGTTTAATAGGTTTATGGTTTTGTCCCATTGAAGTACCTCCTATCAGGATGATTAGATGTTAACGACGGGCTCTCTTATCAGTGAATCCGCCTGCACGATCTGCGCTTTTAAATTCACGTGAGTATAGTACGGCTTGTGTACTAGTTAAATTTGTTCTTAACTTTTCATGTTTTTTATTGGCCATTTAATCATCTCCTATTTTGGTAATATTTCTATTTTTTCCTTAAATGAACTAAACATACATCAGGAATTTTTTTCTTTTGACTTTATCCCACACTTAACGGGCAGTAAGAACCCCACCTCAACCTTATGAGGAACCAAAGAAGGTAGGTGGGGGATGAAGGAAAACCCCCACTGATGGAAGTTTCACTTTATTATGTTAAAAGGTCAGTTAAGGCTTGTTTTAAAGTTGGGTAAGAAAATGAAAAATGATGATGCAATAATTTAGTTGGTTGTACACGTTGTCCTTCTAAAACAAGCATGCTCATTTCACCTAAAGCCAGTTTAAGGGCGAACGACGGTACAGGAAGCCAATGCGGACGATGGGTGATAGAACTAATCATTTGCCCGAATGGTTTCATTTGTGTTGGTTCTGGAGAGGTAAAATTGACGGGACCAGAGATTTTAGGGTGATTGATGCAAAAAAGAATTCCACGAATGACATCTTGGATATGAATCCATGAGAGCCATTGAGTTCCGCGTCCCATTGTGCCGCCGGCCATTAGCTTGTACGGTAATACCATCATTGGCAGTGCTCCACCTTGTTGATCGAGAATTAAACCGAACCGAGCTAGGACAACTCGATTGCTGTATGCCTTAGAGCGAAGTGCTTCGTGTTCCCACAACTTCACCGTTTGTGCTAGAAAGTCCTCCCCAATAGATTCTGTTGTTTCAGAGAAGGTTAATTGATCCGACACTCCATATACACCAATTGCACTCGCGTTAATAACAACAGAAGGTTTATGTGTACAGGCAGCCAGAATCCGATTCATTTCTTTTGTGGCGGTCAGGCGGCTTTCTGTAATTTTCTGCTTGCGCTTGGTTGTCCAACGTCCGCTGTTTAAAGATTCGCCAGCTAAATTAATAAATACATCCAGATTGTTCAATGCATTTTCGGGGCGGGCTCCCTCATAAAGCCAGCCAATATAGTGAACCTGACTTTGATTGTGATATTTTTCAGGATGCCTAGTGAGGATAAACACAGTGTGATGTGCTTTTATTAATTCATCCACGAGGGCAGTTCCAACAAAGCCTGTTCCACCTGCAATGGCAATATTCATGGAAAACACTTCCTTTTAAGAGGATTTGAGCTAACCTTATCATGGAATGGCAGCCTTTTGAAAGAGAAAGCGACGATTGAATGTGGTAAAGTAAAAAGGAGGTGTGTATGATGCCAACAATTACGAAAATAACCACTCAAACAAAGCGAACGGATCGCTATAATATCTTTATAGATGAAAAGTATTCGTTTAGTGTTGATGAGGATGTTCTGTTAAAATTCCAATTAAAAAAAGGAAAAGAAATTGATGCGTTATTATTAAGTCAAATTCAATTTCATGATAATATTCAAAAATCGTTTACAGATGCTTTAGGATATTTATCGTACCGCATGCGCTCTGAAGCGGAGATCCGTTTATATTTAAAGCAGAAAGGAATTGAAGAGCCAATTATTCATGAAACGATTCATAGGCTCTATCAATATAATTATTTAAATGATTTAGACTTTGCTAAAGCTTATGTACGAACGCATGTGAATGGCGGCAATAAAGGACCGGTTGTGCTTCAGCGTGAGTTAAAGGAAAAGGGGATTAGTGATCTATTGATTCAACAAGCGCTTCTGGAATATCCCTTTGATGTGCAAATTGATCATGCTAAGCATTTAGCTAATAAATCAATCAAAAAGGAAAAAGCTATTTCAGAACGGGCTTTACAACAAAAGCTTGAGCATATGTTAAGCCGTAAAGGGTTTTCGCGCGATGTGATTGTCATTGCCCTGGAAGGCGTAACGATTGAAAAGGATGAGCAAGAAGAGTGGGATTCTTTATGCTATCAGGCGGAAAAAATCATTCGTCGCTATCGCGCTTATGAAGGTTTTTTATTTCAACAAAAAGTTAAGCAAGCCTTATTTCGCAAAGGGTTTTCACTTGAATTAATTGAGCGTTATTTAAACGAATTAGAAGGCGAGTAAAAATAGCCAAACGTTCATTTTTTCGTTAATATGGAATGGAACGAATTCAATAATTAAGGGGTCATATAGATGAATGATGTAAGATACAGCTTGATGTCACCATATGAATTGCAGCAAGAAATTGCAACATTGACTGAAAAGGCTCGAAAAGCAGAGCAGTTAGGCATGGAAAATGAGTATGCCGTATTAGAAAGAAAAGCAACTATGGCAAAAGCCTATTTATTAAATCCAGATGATTTTAAACCGGGGGAAATTTATCAAATTGAAGGAGACCCTGGTGTTTATTTTAAAATTGATTATATGAACGGTGTTTTTGCATGGGGATATCGCTTAGGTGGTCATGGGAAAGAAGAGGCGTTGCCTATTTCGATGTTAAAATAAGGGAGAGGCTGACTCAAGCGTAAAGGAGTCAGCCTATATTGATTAAGATTGTCTTCTTGTCATTGCTTGGAGAATAACGTTTTTTTGAGTTTCTTTTGTCTCGCCGTTAATTTGTCTCCATGTATGTTTAGGGCTTTGATGTGGATTTTGAAATTTTCCTAAAAATCGCTTGTTTGCCATGCTGTTCATCACTCCCCATATTTAAGTATTTCGCTTGTTAGATGCTCTCATACGTTCCTGCGGATGAGTGTTGATGGATCCATCAGCACGTTTGGAAGAAAACTCAGGTTTAGCCCGAGGTTCGCCTTGGAATTTATCGCTGTTTTGATTTGGAAAACCGTTTTCTTTATTTCGCAATCATGTTCCCTCCAGATCGTTAAAAGTGAAAAACGCGTTTCCGCGTACTACTAGTATGAGTCATGATTCGTGGAGAAATGTCGCAAAAATATTGGTAACGAGGTGATATTAATGAATGATTACCATGAAAGGCTAACGAAGAAGCTGTTAGAAAAAAATATGCAAATGTCTCATGAACAAGCGTTAACGTGGGTTGAATTATTATGGGAAGATTTTGAATCCACCTATGCTAAGGCAGGGCATGAATATGCTGGAAAAGAGATGACGTTTCGAGTGGTAAATACTTGGATTGATCAGTATGGTGAAAAGTTTCATGAGTTTGTTGCTCAAAACCCTAAATATCAACATTTGTTACGAAATTCGGATCAACTTCATTAAAAAGCTGAAGGCACGGAATTACTGGTGCCTTCAGCTTTTTTGAATCATTTTTGATAAACTATATTGTTCATCAAAAATGGCTCAAAAATCAACAGCATTCTATAACATAGTCTACTGGTTAAATGAGATGAACTTCAAATGCCCGATTAACCTGCTATAAGATAATGTTCAATTTCTTTTGCAGTTTGGCTTCGCTAAAAATCCAACCTGTATAGGAATTCAAAATATTTAAATTGTAATCGAGATGAACGATAGCAATGAAAGGATAGTAGCCGTTACTTCGATAACGCAAGTCAATAAAACGAACCGCGTAATAATGTTCCGTCTTTTCAATTTCCCAACGATAAATAGGGGAGAAAGAAAGGAAGGCAGCTAAATTTACATCATGTTTTGCTGCTTCTAATACCGCACTATCTGGCAGCGGGATTCGGTCAAATGTATCAAGAATCGTCACGTGCCCATTTTCGGCACGAGCGACATGGAATTTTTTATTGGTCATCACGGCAATCTTCCAACGTCGAAATCGCATAGTAGGCGATAACACGATTTTTGTAGCATTCGGAATTTGTCGACGAACGGCTCTTTTGACTAAAGTCCGTTCTCTAAAACGGGTGATATAATACAAAACAATAATGCCATACATGGTGAGAAATAGACTTCCTGGAGGGAGATGGAAGCCCCATAAAATTAACCCCACTACATGAATGCCAAAGATAAAGGGATCAAACGTATTAATGACGCCAAGAGCAACCCACCTTTTGGAAATCGGTCTAAGTGCTTGTGTACCATAGGCATTAAAAATATCGACAAAAACATGAAGAAAAACAGCTAGAAATGTCCAAAGCCATAAATGAAGAAAGTTGGCTTGAGGCAGGAAGGCAAAGATGACAGCGCTAATCACAATTGGCCATAGCAAAACGGCAGGGATTGAATGAGTAATTCCACGATGATTTCTTATGTAGACTGCATTATTGCGTAATTTAAGAATTGTATCAAGATCAGGAGCTTGGGAGCCTAAAATCGTACCTACAAGCACTGCTTGAGCGGTAATCGAACCTTCTATTACAACTGGATCTAGAGTTGCGAGCCCTCCAAGTGCAATTCCCATAACAAAGTGAGTGCCGGTATCCAAACGTGAGACCTCCTTAAGCCTTAGATAGTATCATCATAACTTATTTTTGTTCATCCACCAAACGAATATAGTTTAACTTCTATCCAATTATTGGATTTTTGTTTATCCTGCATCAAATAACGGGCTTATAGTACAATGAAAGGAGCGTTTTTATACTATATATATGCCCAATTTTTTAAAAGGGTTTAACATCTGTGGAGGAAAGAAAGTGAACGATAAACTTGAACAATCTTTATTAAATATAGACAAAGAATCATTTCAGAATGATTTAATTGATTGGTTTGAAGCGGAGCAACGAAATCTTCCTTGGCGTGAAAATAAAGATCCTTATCGGGTTTGGGTATCGGAAATTATGTTGCAGCAGACGAGGGTTGATACGGTTATTCCATATTTTAACCGGTTTATCGAATGGTTTCCAACGTTAGACGATTTTGCTGAAGCCGATGAAGAAAAAATTTTAAAAGCGTGGGAAGGACTTGGGTATTACTCACGTGTTCGAAATTTGCATAGTGCTGTGAAAGAGGTGAAAGAAACATATAACAGTGTTGTTCCGGATAGCCCGGAGGAAATTTCTAAGTTAAAAGGTGTCGGTCCTTATACGGCAGGAGCGATTTTAAGCATTGCATATGGAAAACCGGAGCCAGCTGTTGATGGAAATGTAATGAGGGTGTTATCTCGTATTTTAATTATTGATGAAGATATTGCAAAACCGAAGACACGCAAAACCTTTGAGACAGCCGTACGGGCTTTAATCTCCCATGAAGACCCTTCAGCCTTTAATCAAGCTTTAATGGAGCTAGGAGCTCTTATTTGTACGCCAGGAAAACCAGCTTGCTTACTCTGCCCTGTTCAAAAACATTGTCAAGCTTTTGCTGCTGGTATTCAGACGGAATTACCAGTTAAAATTCAAAAGAAAAAAACACGGGATGTACCAATTGTAGCTGCCGTTTTGAAGAATGAACGGGATGAGTTTTTAATTCATAAACGTTCTTCAGAAGGTCTTCTTGCTAACTTATGGGAATTTCCGAATTATGAAATGCATACGTCGATTCAGCCAAAACGTGCTTTTTTTGAAGCAAGCTTTTTAGAAAGTTATAGAACGGACGTGAAACTATCTGATTCGTTTACTACGCTGGACCATGTCTTTTCTCATTTAGTTTGGAGAATAGACGCTTATAGAGGGAGCCTCTTAACGGATATTGAAGAAAGTGTGATGAAAGAACAGAATTTAAAATGGGTGAGTAAGGAAGAGCTAGAGCAATATGCTTTTCCTGTTTCTCATCAAAAAATATGGAAGTCCTATCAACAAACCTATGTGATGGATTAGGCAAGCTGCTCCTAACCTTTATAATAAAAAGCTAGCGTATGTGGTTGGACACATACGCTAGAGGGAGTTAATCGAATTTTACTTCGGTACCGTGAGTATAGTCTGCCTCTTGTCGATGCAGTCCTCCTCGGTTTTCAATTTCCTCGATAATTTCTCGATGAATAGTCTGTCCTTCTTGATTTAAATAAGGTACCATTTGTTGAAGAGAGTGATGGAAATAAGCGAGTTCATCTTGATTCCATTTTGATTTTGGTAACATGGATAACTCGGTCATATCACGACCTACATACATTGAAAAACACTCCTTTTTTGCTTATTCTCTTTAAAAAATAAACTTTTATACTTGGAAAGGCGGAATAAACAAATGACACAAAAAGTTGCACTTGTAACAGGAAGTAGTAAAGGATTAGGAAGAAGTACGGCATTAAAATTGGCTGAGGCAGGATATGACCTTGTCATTAATTATGCACGCAGTAAAACAAAAGCAATGGAAGTAGCCGCTGAAATTGAAGCGATGGGGCGCAGAGCACTCGTTATCAAAGCGAATGTGGGCGATATTGAAAAAGTGAAAAAAATGTTTGCTGAAATTGAAGAATATTATGGTCGATTAGATGTGTTCGTTAGCAATGCCGCTTCCGGTGTTCAGCGTCCTTTAATGGAGTTAGAAGAATCGCACTGGAATTGGACCATGGATATTAATTCGAAAGCTCTTCTGTTTTGTGCTCAAGAAGCAGCTAAACTAATGGAGCGAAATGGCGGCGGGAAAATCGTGAGTATTAGTTCGCTTGGTTCGATTCGTTATTTAGAGAATTATACAGTTGTAGGCGTTTCAAAAGCAGCATTAGAAGCATTGACACGTTATTTAGCGGTGGAGTTAGCTCCAAAAAACATTTGTGTAAATGCAGTTTCTGGTGGAGCTATTGATACAGATGCATTGAAGCATTTCCCAAACCGAGAGCAGCTGCTTAAAGAAGCAGCCGAAGAAACACCGGCAGGCCGCATGGTGGAAGTGGATGATATGGTCAATACGATTATGTTTTTAATTTCTGACGGTGCAAGCATGATTCGTGGTCAAACGATTATTGTTGACGGCGGTATTTCATTACTTGTTTAATTTTTTCTTTTTTCTAGAATAGTCTTCGCGATGATGGTTATCTTATTATCGTGGAGGTGATTTCAATGGCTAAAAAAACACAAACAGGTACAAATGTTGCTAAAGTGAAACAACAAAATGCTTCAGCAGGACAGTTTGGTACGGAATTTGCAAGTGAAACAAATGCTCAAGAGGTAAGACAACAAAACCAACAATCTCAACAAGGTGCTGGAGCAAGACAAAACGCTTCAGCAGGACAGTTTGGTACGGAATTCGCAAGTGAAACAAGTGCTCAAGAAGTAAGACAACAAAACCAACAGTCTCAAAGCAGAGCAAAACGCTAACCAAACAGCGCAAAAAGCATCCTTCTAGTAGAAGGGTGCTTTGTTTATGTTGCATGATTCTTTTTCGACAAAAGTTCTGTTTGCTTTACAAAATTTATTGAAGGTAATTTACAAAAAATAAAGAATATACATAATAAAGAAAATAAAGGTAAGGTAGGTGCATAAAATGGAGGAATTCGACCGTTTGATTGGTGTGCAGTTACAAACAATGGACAAGCTTTTATTTTTGCAATCAGAAATTGAGCGCTGTCAAGAGATTGAAAGACAGCTTCGGGTATTGCAAGAACTAGGTGCCGTTTCTATTCAAGAAGAAATAGAACAGAAGAAGAGCGAACTGGCAGAAATTCAAAAAGTATTTGAAAAGCAAACGGAAGAAGTCATCCGTCATTTTCAATTAGAACAAGCGGCATTGTAATAAAAGTTTAGATAAAGTGAAATGTCCACTCAGGGAGGGTACCTTCATCCCTGCTGATGGTTCATTGAAATAATCAAATCTTTACGGGCAGCTTCCCTACCTATCTTCCTTTTTTTTAAGGGTCCGGCTGCCCATTAAGTGTGAGATGAAAATTTGGATAAAAGAGGCTAATTTATAGGTAAAGGGAGCTGTAGAAGGTCACAATATTTCGACTTTTTACACTTATTTACTAATAGATTGGTCTCTTTTGTTTTAAATTTATCAATAAATCGTTATAATAAAGGAATATAAGAAAAATGGAAAAGTTTAAATATATTGAACACATGAATCGTTTTAGGAATCAGGCACAGTAATGTGAAATAGGGTGCCTATAGAAAGTAGGGAGAGAAACCATGGGGATTGTTCCTACCGAGGGAGGGAAAATCCAAATCCAAAGTTATAAGCATAACGGACATATCCACCGAATCTGGGAAGAAACAACAGTTTTAAAAGGAACGCAAAATTTAGTCATTGCAGCTAATGATCGCACGATGGTAACAGAATCTGATGGAAGAACGTGGATTACTAGAGAACCGGCTATCTGTTATTTTCACTCTAAATACTGGTTTAATGTAATTGGAATGTTAAGAGAAGATGGTGTGTATTATTATTGCAATATCAGTTCTCCATTTACGTATGATGAGGAAGCGCTGAAATATATTGATTATGATTTAGACATAAAAGTATTCCCGGATATGACGTTTAATTTATTGGATGAGGATGAGTACGAAAGACATCGAAAACTGATGAGTTATCCAGATGCAATTGATAACATTTTAAAGAGAAACGTTGATTATCTGATTTATATGATACGTCAACGAAAAGGGCCGTTTTCGGCAGAGTTTATTGACACATGGTATGAACGTTATTTAACATATCGTTAATGAGGGGGAAACCTGTTGGATTATCAACAGGCTTTTTCTTTGGCTACACGTATTGTAAAGACTTAAATAATAAGGAGAAATTATGTGGACAGCGTAAAGAGATATTTGCAATTTGTAAAGCCGTATAAATGGATTATTTTCGCAACAATTATTATTGGCTTATTAAAATTTGCTATACCACTGCTTCTTCCCTTGCTTACAAAGTATGTAATTGATGACATTGTTGCTAATCATACAATATCGACTGATACAAAAACAGAACGACTATTTTGGGTTATGGCGATTATGGCCTTTGTCTTCATTGTACTTCGGCCGCCGATTGAATATTTCCGTCAATATTTTGCGCAATGGACAGGATCTAAAATTTTATTTGATATTCGCAATCAATTGTTTACTCATATTCAAAAGTTGAGCTTCAAGTATTATGCGAATCATCGGGCTGGTGAAGTCGTTTCGCGGGTTATCACAGATGTAGAGCAGACAAAGAATTTTATTATTACAGGCTTAATGAATTTGTGGCTTGACCTTGCTACTATTGTCATTGCGATTGTGATTATGTTTTCGATGGATGTGCCCCTAACGATTGTTTCGTTACTGCTTTTGCCGTTTTATATCTTTTCGGTTAAGCATTTTATTGGCAAGCTTCGAGCATTAACGAGAAACCGTTCGCAGGCACTCGCCGATGTGCAGAGCCATTTACAGGAACGGGTACAAGGGATGTCGGTGATTAAGAGCTTTGCGAGGGAGGAGTATGAGCAAGAACAGTTTAATCAACAAAACAAGAACTTTCTTGAAAAAGCATTACAACATACGAGCTGGAATGCTAAATCATTTGCTGTTGTCAATACGATTACGGATCTAGCTCCGCTTGTTGTCATTGGATATGCAGGGTATCAAGTGATTCACGGAGGACTGTCACTAGGAGAGATGGTTGCTTTTATTGGATTTATTGATCGCTTGTATAATCCGCTTCGTCGTTTAGTTAACTCTTCGACAACTTTAACCCAAACATTAGCGTCTATGGATCGTATGTTTGAATTTGTGGATGAAAAGTATGATATTACGGATAAGCCGGGAGCTGTAGAGTTAGAGAAGGTGGCAGGGAATATTACATTTGAAAATGTTTCTTTTGCCTATGATGAAACAGAAGAGCGGACTTTAAAGCAGATTCACTTAGAGGTGAATCAAGGAGAAACTATTGCACTCGTTGGGATGAGCGGAGGTGGAAAGTCCTCGTTAGTTAGTTTAATTCCACGATTTTATGATGTTACAGAAGGGCGTATTTTACTAGATGGGAAGGATATTCGTGATTTAAAAGTTCGTAGTCTTCGAGATAAAATCGGGATGGTCCTTCAAGATAATATTTTGTTTAGCGAATCGGTAAAGGCGAATATTTTGATGGGAAATCCAGAGGCGACAGATGATGAGGTTATGGCGGCAGCAAAGGCTGCAAATGCGCATGATTTTATTATGAATTTAACTGACGGATACGATACGAAGGTAGGAGAACGAGGAATCAAGCTATCTGGCGGACAAAGACAACGCGTGGCGATTGCTCGTGTATTTTTAAAAAACCCGCCGATTTTAGTGCTGGATGAGGCGACTTCGGCCCTTGATTTAGAAAGTGAACATTATATTCAGGAAGCGCTTGATAAATTGGCGCATGATCGAACGACTTTTATTGTTGCTCATCGTTTATCGACGATTACTCATGCCAATCGAATTGTATTGATTGAGCATGGAGAAATTGTCGAAGTTGGTACACATGATGAATTGATGAAAAAAAAGGGGCATTATTATCAGCTTTTTCAAGTTCAACAGCTGGATGCATAAGAAAGACGATTTTGGTCTAAATGAGCTAAACATCAACACGTTATTTAACAAGAACCTATCTTTACAAAAAAGGGTGCTGCGTTTCGGCGGCACCCTTTTTTACGCTATTTTCATGGTGTTTTTTGATTTCTTGATATAGTGCTGTATATCCGGTAAGAGCATTCCAACAACAATTAAGCTGATCCCAAACCATTGCAGGGGAGAAACATATTCTCCTAATAAAAGAACAGCTGTAACCATAGCAGATGGCAGCTCCGCAGCAGAAAGAATCGCACCTAATCCAACTCCTACTTTCGGCAAGGCGATGGCAAAGAGGAAGAAAGGAATGGCGACTCCAAGCAGGCCGAGTAAGATACCGATTTGCCACAAGTCCGTTGTGATGATTCGTGTGACTAATTGAACAGGGTTAGCTGTGACGGCAGCGGCTAGCATACCTCCTGTCCCGATATAAAATAATCTAGAAGTTGTCTTAACTTTTGTCGCAAAACGAGCATTACAGAACATATAGATTGCAAAAATAAGGGCGGAAAGCAACCCGAATAAAACACCTTTTATGCTTAGGGCAGAAAGGGATTGGCCGAAAATAGCTCCAGCTAATAATGTGCCGACAAAAACTAGACCAATCGCTATCAGTCTATTTTTACCTGGCCATTTTCTAACTAATAAACATTCAATAACAGTTCCCATCCAAATGCATTGAAAGAGAAAGACAACGGCGACAGAGGCAGGAAGCTCTTGTACTGAAACAGCATATGTTTTACCGACCAAAGCAGCTAACATTCCTGTTAGTAACAATAATCCTGTGTGCTTCCAAGAAACGCGATAAGAACCTGAAAAAAGGAAAACGATTGCGATAATAACCCACCCGATTACATATTGTGAACCGACTAGTTCTCCTGGATTGAAGCCGTTGGAATAGCCGATTTTAATTAAAGATGATAATGTTCCGTAACAAATGGCTCCAATTAACATCATAATTGAATACTTTAATAGCTGCATGAACTAACACTCCTTTGTAAAAATAAAAAACGTCACTTGTCGTAATCGACAAGTGACGAACGAAAAAAGGAAACCTTTTAAAATTTCGTCTCTCAGCTAAGAGCCAAGTTTAACTAGAGTTATATAGTTAAGAGTAATGACGTGCTTACAAAAAGTCAAATTATTTTTTAAAGCAGGTTTATTAAATACTAGAGGCTGATTCAGGCCAGCCTTTAGTTATTAATCAGTCTCTTCCTCAACAGAGACTTCGTTGACTCCTTTATGAAAAGATTGGAAGCTGACGATGAGTTTTTCTAAATGATCGAGCTGTTCGCCATATTCCATAATGGCTGAGATTAAAGGGACAATTCTTGTTGATACATGTTCCTCGTCATCATGTACGGCATCTAGGTTATAATGTTGTTCAAAAAAGAGTGTAAGTAATTCTTGTTGACTTAAATAATCTTCACCGCTCCATTCTTCAAGGTGACTAATTGATTTGATTTTCTCAATATGTTGAAGGAGAAGCTGCTCGTGCATATGGCTTAAATAATCAAGATGTTGTAAAAGTTTGCGTTGAAAATTTTCAGGTAAATGATTAATTTCATTTTCAAACTTATGAATCCGTTTTAATGTTTCAAACGCTTTTTTAGTGGTAATCAACATTTGTCGATAGACGACTAACTTTCTTGATTTGGCCAGATTATTCTTTTTAAAATACTCTCTTTCTTCTTTGAACATAGAATACGTTTGTTCAATTTTTAATAAATCCTCTTTTAAACGATTGATGTCTTTTTTTAGTAGCATTTGATCAGAAGCGTGCCGTGTGCTAATGCGAATCCATTTTAATGTATCTTCAGTAGTCGCTGTAATCCCGTTATATAGCTTTGTTTCATACTTAGGCGGTAAGAACACAAGATTGACGAGAAAAGAGGAGAGAATTCCAAGTAAAACGGAAGAACAACGAATAAAGGCAAATTCGAGAAAATCTCCAGTTTGTGTTTCCATAATCGCAATGACGGTCACAATAGAAAGGATAATCGTATTTTCCATTTTTAACTGAATATTGATTGTGATGACAATCATCACAGCCAAACCAATAATGAAAATATCATTTCCAAATAGTAAAACGAAAGTGACGGCTACAATCGCACCAATCAGATTTCCCTGAACTTGTTCTAAGACGGATTGATAGGAGCGATAAATCGTCGGTTGAATCGCAAAGATTGCGGCGATTCCAGAAAGCATAGGGGCAGGAAGATTTAGCAGTTCGGATAAGTAAAGTGCTAAAACAATTGCTATTCCCGTCTTAAGAATGCGGGCGCCTAACTTCATATATTTAAATCCTTTCAAAGTTTATAGTTTGTAACATTTTGCTAATTAGCAATTAAGTAAACAACTGTAATATACAAGGTTTATCTTATAGTTTCAATAGGTAAATCAATATTTTAACTATTGTTACAATTAGTATATGTCTGATTACGCATAAAAAACTGGCTCCTTTAATGTGGAAGCCAGTTTTTTATGCGTATTAGCTTTTTAATTAATCAATTACTCTGTTGATACAGATGGGTCCGCTTGTTCTTTGACTGGTACAACTTGAATGAAATGCTTCTTCGGTTCTTGGAGTAGTATCTCGAGGGAGGCAGCTTCCTCTCGTTGACCTTGTTCGTTTAATAAGGTCACATAATTGCCTAGTAGTTCCTCGATATCTTTCACGCCTTCGTCATTTAAAGGATCGATGGACACCTTTGCTCCTTTGGCAATTCGCCGTTTAAGAGTCTCTTTTGTTAAGCCAGCTTCTGGTTGATGGCGTAAATAAATGACACCACCTGTCATACCAGCACAAATCCATGGACCTGGATCTCCTAACACTAACCCCCTACCATTTGTCATATATTCAAAAGCAAAACCTTTAATATTGGCAGAGACTGCGATATTTCCTTGCTCATTATCTGGGATTGGCTGTTTTAATTGACCGCCAATAATTATATCGGCACCAGATAGACGAATACCTGCGCGTGCATCAGCGTCACCCTGAGCGATGAGCAATCCATGCTGTGCGCCATACCCGAAGCCTTTCCCAACAGAGCCGTTGTAGAAGTTGCCGTCTTTCCCTTGCGATTTGAAGATGAAAATATTTCCTCCAATTGCGGTCTTACCAATACCATCTTGTGCGCCGCCGTTCACTTTAATCGAGATTCCTTCACTATTATAAGCGCCTAAACCGTTTCCTGGAATCGATCCATCCTGATAAGACAACTGAACAGGGGGAAGCTGTTTATAGGAGCCATCTAGTCGATCGCGAACACGGTGACAAGATACTCGACTTCCAAGCACACGCTGCTCAGATGTGATGGAGCTATACGAGCGAGATTGTTGTAAATCTTCCACTTGTGCATCTAAATATTCTGCTCCTACGGCTACCTGTACAGCACTTTCATTTAAGTAAGGAGCAGTTTCTATATTAGAAAATGGTTCAATATCTAATGTTTTTAACAAGTATGTTAAATTTAATGAATCAAATCCTTTTACTTGTTCTAATAAATCTGAACGACCGACAATATCTTGAAGGTTTTTCACGCCGAGAGAAGCAGTTAATGCCTTTAACTCTTTTCCGAAGGCGGTAAACATATTCGTTAAACCGAGAACGGCTAAATCGAATTTACGCGGCACAAAACGTCGTAAACCATGTTCCTTTGCTTGTGCTTCTGATTCAATCTGTGTCGCAATGCCAACATGACATGTATCCAAATGGCAGCCGCGGCATGTTGTACAGCCTACGGCAATCATTGATAATGTACCGAAGCCGACACGATTGGCACCGAGCAGCATTACTTTTAAAATGTCAGCGGCACTTTTTAACCCGCCATCTGCCCAAATTTCAACCTGTTGACGAAGTCCTGCTTCAAGAAGAGCATTGTGAGCAGCTTTTACTCCAATTTCAACAGGAAGCCCTACATGTTCCAGTGCATGAATCCGGGCGGCTCCTGTACCGCCATCAAAACCAGAAAGCGTAATAATATCCGCCCCTGCTTTTGCAATGCCGACAGCAATGGTGCCGATATTTGGAACGACAGGCACTTTAACCGCTACTTTTGCTTTATCATTCGCCGTTTTTAGCTCATGAATCATTTGCGCTAAGTCTTCAATCGAATAGATGTCATGATTATTAGATGGCGAGATTAAGTCAGAGCCAATCGTTGCATTTCGTGCTTCCGCAATTTTGGCTGTTACTTTGGAGCCTGGAAGGTGGCCGCCCTCACCAGGCTTTGCACCTTGCCCAATCTTGATTTCTAATAGGTTAGAAGAGTTAAGGAGCTCTGCATTGACACCGAAACGGCCGGATGCGATTTGCTGTCCGCGAGTTTTCGGATATTTACCGAGCATATCTTTAATTTCTCCGCCTTCTCCATTCATACTAATCATGTTCAGTCGATTGGCTGCTTCTGCATAAGCGCGGAAAGCTGTTTCGTTTTGCGATCCAAATGACATGGAAGCGATAACGAATGGCAAATCATGATCCTTTATTGAAATGGTCACGTCTTCGGCAGAAAGCGATGTATTTGTTGTCTTAAAGGACGTTAAGTGTCTTATCGCTGTTGGATTGTTTCCTTCTTGTTCAGAAATTTTTTCCCGATAGGCATCGTACTCTCCGGTTGTAGCCATTTCACCGATCGATTTCCAAATTCGTGGAAACAGGTGAAAGGTTTTGCTGATACGTTCTTTTTCATTTTGATAATCTGCTGCACGCTGAATGGCATCTGCTTTGAGCGCATCGAAATTATAGCCTAATTCATGGGAACCGAAAAAGTTGACAATCTTTAAATATTGAACAATTTCTTCATGCAGGCCGATGCTTGAGAACAAGCGTCCATATCCACGCAGCTCATGAATCCCAATCGTCGAAATGACTTTTTCTAGTCCTTTTGTTAAAGCCTGATATAGGTTAACAGAAGGCGTAGTTTCTTCTGTAGAGAGGGAGAAGAACATGTAATAAGGACTAATTAAATTGGCCCCAAGACCGTAAGCAAGAATAATATCGTGCAGGGATCGAAGAGCAGCAGAACGTAACAAGATAGAACAGTCGCGTCGTTTGCCTGTTTGGACTAACACTTGATCAACAGTTGATGTAATTAAATGCGGGTCGAGCCACAGTTTGCCGTTTTGATGAGCTTCTTGATCATCAAGAATAAGCAAGGTTTTGCCTGCATTAACAGCAGTCACTGCTTCAGCTGTAATTCTAGTTAGTGCGTCCGAAATACTTTCTGTTTCAGTAAATGTCGTAGAAATAAAGGTAGCCTGCTTTTCTGTTTCATAATAGTGAACGATTTGATCATAGCTAGGCTGTTGAATAAAGCTTGAACAGTCATAGCCAAGCTGTCCTTCTATTAACAACGGTGTTAATAATTCCGTTACTTTTCCAGCTTGTTCAGCAGCGAACAGTGTCGGGCGTTTGCCGATAATGGTTCGTGTAGAAAAATGTTCTGTTTCCCGGTCGCGGTCAATTGCTGGATTTGTCACAACGGCTACGCTTTCTTTAATGAAGTCAGCGATATTGGTCCGCTGTGGATTAAGAGCTGCAAGCGGTGCGTCATGCCCTAAGGAACGAATCGGCTCGACTCCTTTTTCCGCCATTTGTTCGACTAATTGAATATGTTCTCTTTCCCAACCGAATGCTTTGTACTGACCATTATGAATGGCTTCAGGCTGTGTTGTCGTCACCACTTTTTTGAAGGCTGGTGTTTGGAGACGCACGCTATCATGAGCCAAAGTAAATCGTTTTTTAAATCGTTCATAAATTTCTTCTTGAAAAGCTTTATAGTTATACAGTTTAATAGAATCCTTTTCCCATTTTAAGCCGACTTTTTCTCCTGGACCAAGCGGTTTTGGATCACCTGTGTACGCAGAAGAAGAGATGATGCCTGGTTCTGAAGAAAATAAATAGGATGATTCTATTTCAAGCTGCCAAAGAGGACGTAAGCCTAATGAATCAACAGAGAATACAGCTTCGTCGCCGAAACGGGAAATGATGGCCGCAGGACCTTGGGCGAAATGTCCCCAAGCTTCTCTTAAATACGTATATAGATTTTGAAGATGAGCAGGATAGACTTTTATTTCATTAATAATAGGCGGGAAGACTAAATCTACAGCTTCGAATAATGAGAAGTTATGGCGATAAATAAATGTTTCGATTGTTCGGTTTAAATCTTGGGAATCACTTCCGTCCTTGGCGAGCGGGGTATTTATCATTCTTGCTTCATCACGCAGTTTAGCGATTGTATTAATTTCTCCGTTATGACCGAGCACACTAAAGGGCTGTACGCGGAAGAAGCTGGATAATGTATTAGTTGAAAAACGATTATGACCTAATGTCATCGTTGAAGCTGTCACGGGATCTGCCAAATCTGGATAGTATTTAGGTAGAATATCACCGGCGCCCATCACTTTGTATACCGCATGATATTGGCTAAGAGAAGCGACGTGAATATGATGATTTTTTTCAATTGTGAGAATGAGTTCGAATAGTATACTGGATAGTTCAGACTGTTGTTTCGTGTTTGCTGTACAGGCGAACTGCCAAAAGACAGGGTTTTCTTGAATGGCAATCGGGCCTAATGCGTCTTGATTATAGGCTTGATCTGTTTCGAACACTAAGGATAGTCCATGCTGAAGGAGTTTTTCTTTAACTTCTGTTTTTAGTTTGTGAGTATTTTCTTTTGTGCTTAAAAATAAGTGGCCAACAATGAACTGGTTGCTGTCAACAAGGTTAGGATCTACATTTTTTGCGGCTAATTTCTTTTTCCAAAGAGCTCTTGGAATATCAATATGAATCCCGACACCGTCGCCTTCTCCGTTAATAAATCCGGCGCGATGATTCATTTTCACTAGTGCATGAATACAAGCGAAAATATTTTCATTTGTGGGCACTCTTTTTTTTTCAATACAAGCAACGATGCCACAAGCATCATGTTCTTCTTTATAAAACTCTTTAAAAGTAGCTGGGTTCCATTGTTGAGTCATTTGTTCGGCTCGTAATAAGGATCCACCTTATTAACTGCCTTTCACCTCCTACAGAACTTGTAATCGTGCAAGAAAACTCATATGAAAAGTAAATAAAGTATTTAACTTTTTAATAAATGGAATGATAAGATAAAGGATTGAAAATGGAAATATAAGTTAATGATATCATCTAAATATTCAGAAATCAATTGCGTGTAAATGTATAGTAGATTGATTAAGAAAGTCTAATCTCTTTTTAAGAACGATTATAGAACAGCGGAGAAGAGCAAAAAAAACTCCTCGAAATCATGCATGCTGTTTTCGAGGAGTTTTTTCTTCCTTACTTAGTCATTAAATGTTTGAAAGCGTGCTCTACGGATTTTAATGTATACGTAATATCTTCTTCTGTATGAGCGGTTGTTAAGAACCAAGCTTCGTATTTAGATGGAGCTAGATTGATTCCTTGTTGGAGCATCAATTTGAAAAATTTACCGAACATTTCTCCGTCTGTGTTTTCTGCTTGCTCGTAATTTTCAACTTTTTCAGTTGTGAAATAAATCGTTAAGGCGCCTTTAAGACGGTTAATCGTAATTGGAACATGATATTGCTCTGCTAATTGTAAAATACCATCCTCTAATATTTTTCCTAAACGATCAAGCTCTTTATAAAGACCTTCTTCTTGTAAGACTTCTAAACAAGCGATGCCTGATAACATGGAAGCTGGATTTCCTGCCATTGTCCCAGCTTGATAAGCTGGGCCGAGTGGAGCAACTGTGTCCATAATTTCTTTTTTTCCACCGTATGCACCGATAGGCAGTCCGCCGCCAATAATTTTTCCAAGGGCTGTTAAATCTGGTTGAACTCCTAGTAGATCTTGAGCGCCTCCGTACATAAAACGAAATGCGGTAATGACTTCATCAAAAATAACGACAGCACCAGCTTCATGTGATAACTGAATCACTTCTTCAAGAAACCCTTTGTTAGGTTCCACAATTCCAAAGTTGCCGACAATCGGTTCAACGAGTACGCCAGCTACTTCAGGACCCCATTTTTGCAGAGCTGCTTTAAATGGTTCAATATCATTAAATGGGACGGTAATGACTTCTTGAGCACTGTTTTTTGTTACACCAGCAGAGTCAGGCGTACCGAGCGTGGAAGGACCGGACCCAGCTGCAACGAGTACAAGATCGAAATGTCCGTGATAGCAGCCAGCGAACTTGATAATTTTATCGCGGCCTGTATAAGCGCGAGCAACACGAATGGTTGTCATAACGGCCTCTGTGCCCGAGTTTGTAAAACGAACTTTTTCTAGATTTGGCATGGCTTCTTTAAGCATTTTCGCAAATTTAATTTCATGTTTTGTTGGTGTTCCATACAAGACACCTGTTTCTGCTGCATGTGTAATGGCTTTTGTAATATGAGGATGAGCATGCCCTGTAATGATTGGACCGTAAGCTGCTAAATAATCGATGTATTTATTTCCGTCGACATCCCAAAAATAAGCGCCTTGTCCACGTTCCATGACTACAGGTGAACCGCCGCCGACTGCTTTATATGAACGGGAAGGGCTGTTTACACCACCGACGATATGTTCGAGAGCCTCTTTATGTAAACGCTCAGAATTAGTGAATTTCATTATGAAAAGCCTCCTAAATAAACTTACAAATATTCATACACCATCATAGCACTTTTTGCTTTGAAAAACATGAAGGCTGGGATATTGTGTGCGACAATTTAAGCGTTTCTATTGTTTATAGAAACGTCATTGGATAAACTAAGTGATTAGACAGGAATTTTATTGGAGGACTATGGAATGAGTAATGCAATTGAAGTGAAGGGGTTGCGGAAAGAGTTTAAATCGTATTCAAGCCGCTCTGGGTTGAAGGGAGCTTTTCGTGACCTATTAACAAGAAATTATAAAATTGTGCCTGCGGTCAATGATATTTCGTTTACAGTGAAACAAGGAGAAATGGTCGCTTATATCGGAGAAAATGGAGCAGGCAAATCGACAACAATTAAAATGTTAACAGGCATCTTAACTCCAACCTCAGGAGAAATTGTAGTCAATGGTATGAATCCGCATCGGGAGCGCGAAAAATTCACCCGGACGATTGGGGTTGTGTTTGGACAACGCTCACAACTTTGGTGGGATATTGCTGTACAAGAATCGTTTCGATTGTTGAAAAAAGTATATAAAGTATCAGATGAGCAATATAACGAACATATGAATCATGTAATTAAAACGCTCGATATTGAGCCGTTGCTTGATAAACCGGTTCGGAAGCTTTCGCTTGGGCAACGTATGCGCTGTGAGTTAGCTGCTGCTTTAATTCATAACCCGCCCCTTTTATTTTTAGATGAGCCTACGATTGGTTTAGATGTACTTGTTAAATTAAAAATCCGTGAATTTTTAAAAGAGATTAATGAAAAATACAATACGACCATCTTATTAACGACTCATGATCTAGGAGATATTGAGGCGCTTTGTGAACGAGTTGTCATGCTTGATAGCGGAGAAATTATTTATGACGGGGAATTGCAAAGCTTAAAAGAAAACTGGGGAGAAGATAAGGAAGTCCATTTTCAGTTTGTAAAGCCTGTCCAACAAGCAGAGTTGGAAGCATTGCCTTTATCATTTCCGGTTATATGGGAGTATGATGAAAAAAATCATACGTATTTAGCTGTTATTAAAGATGAGGGCGATCACATTTCACAGCTCATTTCGACCGTCATTACTTCTTTTCCTATTAAGGATGTTAAAATTCATGAAACATCTATTGAGGAAATTGTGCGAAATATATATGAAACAGGCACTGTCTGACCTTTGCTAAAGTGAACAGAACAGATGAAAGGGGAGAGAGTGTGAGTAAATACATCGAGATGATTCGGATGCGCTTCTTAATGATGTTGGCGTACCGATTGAATTACTACACAGGAATAGTAATTTATACGATTAATATTGGGGCGTATTATTTTTTATGGAGTGCCATTTATGGAGATAAAGGATCCATTGAAGGATTAACGATTGAGCAGATGACTTCATATGTTGCGATTGCTTGGATGGCGCGAGCGTTTTATTTTAATAATATTGACCGAGAAATTGCCATGGAGATTAAGGATGGCAAGGTCGCCATTGAGCTGCTTCGACCTTATCATTATTTAGGAATGAAGACGATGGCTGGATTAGGGGAGGGAATTTTCCGTTTTTTCTTTTTTTCGATACCAGGAATGATTCTCGTCACGCTTCTTTTCCAAGTACATATTCCGTATAATGGAGCAACTTGGGGGTACTTCGCCATTTCGCTGCTATTTAGTTTTATTATTAATACTCAAATTAATTTATTAACAGGAATTATGGCCTTTTTCTTCTATAACAATACCGGTTTAATTCGCGCTAAAAGAGTAATAGTGGATTTATTCTCCGGATTACTTTTACCGATTAGCTTTTTCCCATTGTGGGCGCAAGATGTAATGCAGTACTTACCATTTCAAGGGATTAGTTATATACCGAGTATGATTTTTACAAACGGCTTTAGTCATAGTGAGCTTTTGATGGCGTTAGGTCAACAATGTATTTGGGTAATTATTCTGCTTATCCCGATTCAACTCTTATGGATAGTAGCTAAAAAACAGCTCATTATTCAAGGAGGTTGAGAAAATGTTTTATATAGGAATCTTTTTTCAATATGTTAGTCAATATATGAAGACGAGACTGGAATACCGCTCAGATTTCATTGTGGAAATTTTATCTGATTTATTCAATCAGACGGTGAATTTAGTGTTTATTCTCGTCGTTTTTGGCCACACACAGTTTTTGAACGGATGGAACAGAGATGAAATTATTTTTATTTACGGCTTCTTCCTTATTCCATATGCGTTATTTTCAGCGTTTTTTAATATATGGGATTTCAATGATCGATATATTGTAAAGGGAGAAATGGACCGTATTTTGACGCGGCCGATTCATAGTTTATTTCAAGTTGTGATTGAGAGAATGGAGCTAGAATCGTTGTTTGGGTTAGTGACGGGCTTTATTATCATTTTTTATGCAGGAGCCAATTTAGGGCTTGAGCTTGCTTGGTATGATCCGATTTTATTTGTGCTATTTGCAATAGGCGGGGCACTTGCTTATGCATCCGTGTTTATCGTTATCGCAAGTGTTGGCTTTTGGTCGGATTCTAAAACATCGATTATGCCGATGATGTATAATATCGGCAACTATGGTCGTTATCCAGTGGATATTTATAATAAAGTGATTCGTTTTATGCTTACATGGGTACTGCCATTTGCTTTTGTTGGCGTATATCCCGCTTCATACTTCCTTGGCAAGGAAGAGTGGTACATTTTCTCATTTTTAACACCGGTTGTCGGGCTTGTCTTTTTTACGGTGTCTGTGATGATTTGGAATCAAGGCATAAAAAAATATCGTGGAGCAGGAAATTAAGCAACTCCCTTCAACTGATGTTGGAGGGAGTTTTGACGTCAGGATGAATAAAGGAGCCTTCAGGATGAAGTTCACTCCATAAAGGTCATATATCGCTAGGACAAAGAGTAAAGATAGGGTATGAGTTGCTTTTGAAATGAGGCGTTTCTTATGATGTTTTATGTATTGGTCGTTGGCGTCGTTTTTTGTATGACGATGAGTATTCGAACACTTTTTTTAGCGGATTCAGAACAAAAGCGATTTTCAGTGGAAAACTTACTATGGCTTGGTAATTTGTATACGACAATTTTAGTTGGTTTTGCACTCATTTATTTATTATTTGAGCTGCAAAATTATGCAGTTATATTAGATTTGGGCAATCGATTAGATGGGAATTTTTCAGAGCAATTAAAAACAGCTTTTTACTTTAGTGCGATGACGATGTTTTCAGTTGGTTATGGAGATATTAGTCCCATTGGGGTAGGGCGGATTATTGCAACAATCCAAGCATTTATTGGATATACGTTACCAGCTGCTTTTGTCATTCGGACAGTGATTGAGATGGAACATTTTGATAGAAAGGATAAATGAAAGTTGTCTTTCTTATCATATTTGAGTACGATTACGATGAGAAAGAAAGATGGAGGTACATATCATGACAGTTCATATTGGTGAGAAAGCCCCTGATTTTCGCGTCCGTGATCATCGTGGAGAAATGGTTTCGTTAGCAGATTTTAAAGGTAAGCATGTTGTGTTATATTTTTATCCGAAAGATATGACACCTGGCTGTACAACAGAAGCGTGTGATTTTCGCGACCAGCATGAGCAGTTTGAACAATTAAATGCTGTGATTATTGGAGTAAGTCCGGATCCGGTTGAAAGACATGTGAAATTTATCGAAAAACACGGTCTCCCATTTATTTTATTAGCAGATGACCAGCATGAGGTAGCAGAGCTTTATGAAGTATGGAAGCTAAAGAAAAATTTCGGTAAAGAATATATGGGAATTGAACGTTCTACCTTCTTAATTGATAAAGAAGGGGTACTTGTGAAAGAATGGCGGAAAGTAAAAGTAAAAGGGCATGTAGAAGAAGCTCTTGAATATGTTCGAAGTTTAGGTGAATAGTCGGAGAAGGTATGCCTATTTTCAGTTGGAAAGGCTTTTGTCCAATTCAAAACAAGCGTAGATGAATATGCTTGTAGTAAGGGAATACCTCCTCACAAACTAGTTGCGCGGGACTAAGGTTCCCGTGTTTTTTTATTGTATAAAAGACTCTAAATGAATAAGAAGAGTGAAAGGAGAATGAGCAAGATGCTTATTGTTTCAACCATTACACCATCAGAAGAAATTCAACAGCATATTGAGCAAGCGTTTTCTAATGTAACATTCAAATATGAAG
This sequence comes from Peribacillus sp. Hz7, assembly GCF_042136355.1. Taxonomy (NCBI): domain Bacteria; kingdom Bacillati; phylum Bacillota; class Bacilli; order Caryophanales; family Bacillaceae; genus Peribacillus; species Peribacillus sp. Hz7. The sequence goes on along the minus strand of NZ_JBHHJV010000007.1, from coordinate 3,563 downwards.
AGGTATGGAACGACAAAAGCTTGGCTGAAGCGGAAGTGCTGATTACATATGGAGAGGACTTAACCGACGAGCATATTGAAAAAGCAAAGAAGCTTAAATGGATTATGGTGATGAGCGCAGGTTTGGAGAAAATGCCTTTTAAGTCAATTGAAGAGCGTGGAATTCTTGTCACCAATGCTAGAGGCATTCATAAAATTCCTATGGCTGAGTATACATTTGGAATGATGCTGCAATATGAAAAAAGACTAAAACAATTAATTCAGCAAGAGCGTGATGAAAATTGGCAGAGCGGTATCGTAATGGGAGAATTACATGGTAAATCAATGCTTATTCTTGGTACAGGGGCGATTGGTGGAGAGATTGCTCGATTAGCTAAAGCGTTTGGAATGACAACACTAGGTATTAATCGCAGTGGTCAGGGTGTTGAGCATATTGATACTCTTTATAAAATGGAAGAATTACAAGCTGTTTTACCTCAAGCTGATTACATCGTTTCAGTGTTACCGAGCACGAAAGAGACACGGTATATCTTAACGGAGAAACATTTTCAGGCAATGAAGAGCAGTGCTGTATTTATCAATATCGGTCGGGGGGATCTCGTTAAAGAATCCGTTTTACTTCAAGCGTTAGAGAAACAGGAAATTACACATGCTGTTTTGGATGTGTTTGAATCTGAGCCACTTCCACGGAATCATCCTTATTGGAATATGGAAAATGTTATAGTAACTCCCCATGTATCAAGTCAAAGTGATCAATATTTGCCGCGCTGTTTCGTGATATTCGAGAAAAATTTACAAGAGTATGTATCAAATGGTAAACAATATATCAATGTCATTGATATAAACAGAGGATATTAAAAAGCTTTGTATAAAAAACTAATAAAAAGCGATGAATCCTCGTATAATGGAGTATATTTAGTAGTAGAAATATTGACAAAATAAGTCGATAACAGGTACACTATTTATAAATATTATAATTTAATAATTTATACTTAATTAGAAAAAGAGGTGTATGGCGGTGTCTGAAATTCAATTAAAAGAAGCTTTAGATTCCTTGAAAGATACCGGTGTTAGAATAACTCCTCAAAGACATGCGATACTGGAATATTTAATAAACTCCATGTCTCATCCAACAGCAGATGATATTTACAAAGCGTTGGAAGGGAAATTCCCGAACATGAGTGTAGCTACTGTTTATAACAATCTTAGAGTATTTCGCGAAGTTGGATTGGTGAAAGAACTAACCTATGGTGATTCTTCTGCAAGATTTGATTTTGTGACAACGAATCATTATCATGTTATTTGCCAAAGTTGCGGAAAGATTGTGGACTTTGATTATCCTGCATTGGATGAAGTTGAACATTTTGCTGCTCAGGTTACAGGATTTAAAGTGAATGAACACCGGATGGAAATTTACGGACAATGTCCAGATTGTTCGAAAAAAGAAGCACATTAAAAAAGTTCCACCTTTTTGGTTGGAACTTTTTTCTTTTATAGCTGCCTTTGATTATATTTTTTGTTGAATGTCTTGCCTTCCAAGCTTTTGTCTAGTGTGAGCGCTTCATTACAGTGCATACATATGTCCACTCTTCCTAAAATTTTGGTAGGCTTCTGGCAGCTTGGACAAAGAACTTGGACTGTTTTAGTAGATAACATTCCAATCCAAAGATACACACCTGTACTTGCCATAATGCATAAAAGACCGAGAAGCATAAAGATTGTCATCACAATCGGATGTGATTTGAAGATAATACCGAGGTACATAACAAGGAAACCGATGAAAATCAAACTTAATGCAAATGTTCTGATTTTATTGATTTTACTAGAATATTTAGCCATGGTAGTCCCTCCTGAAATAACTATATCACAGATGGTTTATGGAAAAAAATGAAAAATATTTTTGGGGTCAAGAAAGAAATCATATCTATATTAGGATTTAGCAGGATTATGAAGAGTTTTGTAGAAATTTAAAAAATGGCTCTGTTATAATTAAGTTTTTCGGACGCGGCTCACTTTGTGAAAAGTGAGCTAAAATCACGTTTAAATTTAATAACAGTGCCTAAATAAAGCTTTTGGAGGAAGAGAAGATGGAGGATATCCTTCGCCCTATTTATCAAGAACGTGCTAGTTTGCAATCCACTCTTGGAATTTTATTAATTGAAAAAAGTGAAGACGCTAGTTTGATTACAGATACATTTGATTACATCCTATTTGTAATTGTAAATGAAGCAGAAGATTCAGTATTTGTTAAACACTATATGTATAAAGAGAAAAAAGCTGCCCTGCACGTTGTTCAGGAAGAGCAATTAAAAAAGTGGCTTCTTTTAGGCACGAATCGAAAAGTTGTGAATTGGATTCAAGAAGGTAAGATATTGTTTGATCGTAATGAATACTTAAAACAACTTAAAACGGAAATTCGAGAGTTTCCTTTTTATGGTCGGAAATTAAAGAAAGGTTTGGAATTTGCGAAGTTAATCCGTCGCTATACAGATGGTAGAGCATTGTTTGAGAATGGGCATTTTCTAGACGCGTTTAATCATATTGTTCATTCCCTTCATCATTTAGCACGTTTAGAAGTTATTGAACAAGGATTTTATCCGGAAGCAACAGTATGGAATCAAGTAAAACTTATTGAACCAGAAATTTATAAATTGTATAAAGAATTAGTCAGCAGTGAAGAAACACTAGAAAAAAGATTAGAGCTTTTATTTTTAGCTAGTGAATTTTTGATTCATTCTCGAATAAGTATTGGTTCACAGCACTTGCTTGAAATCATGGAAACGAAAGAAGAGCCGTGGACGATTGCTGAACTAATGAATCATCCGGAGCTTATACACTATACAGTGGACTTAAGTGTGTTAGTTGAATACTTAATAGAAAAGCATGTTATACAATCCATTAAAGTAGAAACAAAAGGGCAGGGAGTTTTTCATAGATATTATCAAACATAATTTTTTTAAAAAAATTATGTTTGATATTGACGGTAAACAAAGAGCGTGATATATTAATAAACGTCGCTGAGAAACATCACGTTTCGAGGTGAAGGTTAAAAAATAAAAAACATATTGACGAGTAAGAAGTTAATGTGGTAAGATGTAAAAGTCGCTTGAGAAATAAGTGATACTAAATTGCTCTTTGAAAACTGAACAAAACAAAGCGCCAACGTTAATTTTTTTAAGTGAGCACACACTATAAAAAAGTGCAACATGAGCAAGTCAAATTCTATCGGAGAGTTTGATCCTGGCTCAGGACGAACGCTGGCGGCGTGCCTAATACATGCAAGTCGAGCGAATCAATGGGAGCTTGCTCCCTGAGATTAGCGGCGGACGGGTGAGTAACACGTGGGTAACCTGCCTGTAAGACTGGGATAACTTCGGGAAACCGGAGCTAATACCGGATAGTTTCTTTTCTCGCATGAGAGAAGATGGAAAGATGGTTTCGGCTATCACTTACAGATGGACCCGCGGCGCATTAGCTAGTTGGTGAGGTAACGGCTCACCAAGGCGACGATGCGTAGCCGACCTGAGAGGGTGATCGGCCACACTGGGACTGAGACACGGCCCA
>NZ_JBHHJV010000061.1:0-1177 GCF_042136355.1 Peribacillus sp. Hz7 | reverse complement strand
GAGAGAATTTATTCAGCGAGAAAAAGATGGCAAAAAGCATACAAAAATAACGGGATAATTGGTTTACGTGACACTAGGGCAGAAAACTCAGGACGCCCCAGAGAAAAGGAACTTACCCTAGAGGAGAAAAATGCTCGTTTAGAAGCACAAATTACCTTACTAAAGGCGGAAAATGAACTATTAAAAAAGATTCGTACTGCAGAAAGGGGGATAAGGAAATAGAGCTTCTCCCTAGCCAAAAATATATTCTTATTCGGTCAGTGATTGAAAAGTATCAACTGAAAAATATGGTTAGTTATCTTTGTACTCTGGCTGGTGTCTCAAGAAGTGGTTATTATAATTATTTCTCGTTTGAATCACAAGAAAGAAGAAAGCTAAAGGATAAAAAAGATGAGGCCGTAAAGGAAATCATCTTAAAAGCCTTCCATTTTAAAAATCGTAAGAAAGGGGCACGTCAAATCAAAATGACTTTGGCGGGTCAATTTAATATTGTCTACAATTTGAAACGCATTCGACGAATCATGAAAAAGAATGGCATTATTTGCCCTATAAGAAAAGCAAATCCTTATAGACGAATGATGAAAGCTACAAAAGAACACCGTGTTGTACCTAACCTTTTAAATAGACAATTTAAGCAAGGAGTTCCAGGTAAAGTACTCCTTACAGATATCACATATCTATATTACGATAAAGGAATGAAGGCCTACTTATCAGCCATTAAAGATGGTTCGACTGGAGAAATCTTAGCCTACCAATTATCGGACCGTATGACCTTGGATTTAGCTACAGATACACTGAAGAAGTTAAAGAAGAACAAAAACTTTATGAAAGCAAAAGATGCCTTAATTCACTCGGATCAAGGTGTTCATTATACGAGTCCAATCTTTCAAAAAGCAGTGAAGAAATTAGGGTTACGCCAATCTATGTCAAGACGAGGAAACTGTTGGGATAACGCCCCCAAAGAGTCATTCTTTGGCCATCTTAAAGATGAAGCCTCTATTAAAGCATGTACAACTTTAGATGAATTAAAAAAAGAAATAAAGCAATACATGATCTATTACAATCACTATAGATATCAATGGAATTTAAAAAAGATGACCCCTGTTCAATACAGAGATCATCTTCTTAAAACTGCCTAGGCTTTTTTTAAAATGTCCTTTACAAAGGGTACACTTCA
>NZ_JBHHJV010000060.1:0-1181 GCF_042136355.1 Peribacillus sp. Hz7 | reverse complement strand
TTATTACACAAAGCAATTAAAGACTGCATCTTTTTCAACGGATTGTCAGGTCTCGTTGTGTAATAATGATGTAGGGCTTTAAAGGCTTTATTCTTCGCTACTAGAATCATAGATGCCCGAAATAATAATGCTCGTAATTTCTTACGTCCACGTTTCGTAATCGTGGTTCTCCCTTTATGCTTTCCAGATGTATTTTCTTTTAAGCTAAGTCCTGCCAGTTTGGTTATTTGACGAGGATGATTATATTCACTCAAATCCCCTACTTCAGCGAAGAAACCCGCCACTGTATCGCGACCAATTCCTGTTATCTCTAACATTTGATCAACGCCTGGAATATCTTGAAGCAGTGTATCTAAAGTATGGTCAAGCTCTTCGAACTTGGCTTGAATGAGTTCATATTTTTGAATTAATGATCTTAATTCCATTTTAGCCATCATGGCACCCTGACGAATGCCAATCGAGCGATTGGCTGCTTCTTTTAAGGATTGAATCTTCTTTATTCCTATACTTCTCTTCACTTCTTGCCTTAAGTAATCGAGTAATTCTTCTTCTGTATAGTTCACTAGCTCATGAGGTAACGCCTCAAGTTTTAATAAATGAAGAGCCGCCTTTCCCTCCCAACTTTTAAAAACGGTAAAGAACTCTGGAAAATATCGATCAAGCCAGTTGTGTACCTGTCCCTGCACAATTTGTAAGTCCACATTTAATAGATCGCGTAATTTCTTAGCCACACGCAGTTCCGCGAAAACCCCTTGTGGTATGGTTGGTTCAGCGTATCTACCATCTTTGACTAGTTGTGCAATGACTTTGGCGTCTTTTACATCATTTTTAGTTGGAGAGTTATCGTCTAACTCCTTACTGTGCTTGACATGTAAAGGGTTGACCGTTACGAACTTAATCTGTTCCTCCTTTAGAATATGAGCTAAATTAAGCCAATAATGGCCAGTTGGCTCCATTCCAGTAATGACAGACTCCATTTCGCAAGACTCTTTTATTTGAATAATCCAATTAAGAAATGTCCTAAATCCTTCTTGGGTATTATCAAAAAAGCAAGTAGATCCTAGCTCCATTCCACGATAATCCTGTGCTCTAGCTACATGATGATGTTTCGCAATATCAATACCGATTACTAAGGTTTTAGGTGTAATTTGAGCTATTTTATGATTTTGGTTATAATTCAT